>CAMZLV010000023.1 GCA_947311835.1 uncultured Lutibacter sp.
CGTTTTGATTGTTGTCTAAATCGTTTTGATTTAAGAAAAAATGTGTCGTTACATTTGGATTACTTCCTGTTAATAAATCATTGTAACTACTTAAATCAAACTCCATTAAATTGTCTGCTAATCCATCGTAATCACATTCTATTATTTGTGCCGAGTTTGCTGTTGGAAGTGGCTCTTCGTTAACAATTATTTCAAAAGTATCAAAACAACCATAATTATCTGTTAATGTTACAGAATATGTTCCTGCTGTATCAACATCGATGGTTTGTGTAGTTGCTCCATTACTCCAAGAATAAGAAGCGTAAATTCCTGGATCTAAAGTTGTAAAACTACCTTGACAGTAAAAAGCATTAGTTAATGTTGGAGGTGTAATATGTGTAACATTAATTAAAAATGAAGTGATAGCATCACATTTATTAGCAAGAGATACCCTTACATAAACACGTTGTGAGGTTGGAGTTGTGTTTTGATGGGCAGTAGGTGTAGGAATTTGATTTTGCTCTAAGTTAGCATCATTTTCAGAATTATAATATCTAAAATTTGCGCCAACCTCATTTGTAAATAGATTGTTAAAAGATGTTAAATCAAACCAAGCTATATTATTAATAATATTATCATTGCTATCACAAGCTTCTAAAATATCTGTTACTACTTCAACGGTTACTGAAGGTTTAATACTAATTGTTACAGGTGCAATAGACCAACAACCAAATTGATTTTCAACACGTACATACACAATATGATTATTAGTTGGTATAGTATAATTTGTATAATTAGTAATTGCGTTTGTTTGATTTTCAGCTTCTCCAAAATCAGTGTAATAAGCAAAATCTAAATTTGATTGATTTTGAATAATAACACTATTAACATCTGTTAAGTTTAATGTATAAAACCCATCAAAATCTGTATCGCAAACTTCATAATTACCGGCAATAAGTTTTGGTGTCGCTAACACTTTTAAAACTAATAGACCAATTGAAAAACAACCCGTTGAAGGGTCGTAAAAACGCACATATACATTGTCCGTTTCAGTGGCGGTATTGTGATTTGTAGGAGTTGAAATTAAAAAATTAGGATCTGCATTTTGTGCGCCAATTTCGTCTGTATAATACGTGATTTCTAGTCCTGTAGTGTCTGCAAGCATTGCAGGAATTGCAGTTGTTAGGTCAAACTCTTCTGAAAGGTTGAAGTCATCATCACAAGCATTTAATTCAGTGTTCTGAACAGCAACAGGAAAAGTAAAATTTAAATCTATTTCTGCAATAGAAAAACAACTTGAATTGTTATTTGTAACTCTAACATAAATAGTTTTAGGTACGCTTGTTATTAAATAATTACTTGAAATTGCACCAGTATTATCAAATGCATTTTGATAAGATAAATAGTATTGAAAACTATGATCCGCTATATTACTAATAATGTCTGAATTACTTAGTGTTAAGTCATAGAATTCTTCACCATCTTTAAAGTTGTCACAAACTACAACTTGTGTATTACTTACATTTGGAGCGTTTTGTAAGTTTATTGTAATTGCTCCAACAGTGTTACAGCCATCTGCAGCAGTTAAAAGAGCATAAACAGTTACACTATTGTTTATATTTACATGAGTTATTGGGCTTGAGTTGTTATTTGCAGCCGTAGGCGTACTGAAGTATGATATATTTACTCCTTGTTGTGCTCCTAAAATAGAATTGTTAAATTGTGATAGGTCAACATTATTTTCAACAGTATCATTTTCAAAATCACAATAATCAAAATTATCTACTAAAATTTCTGGTACAGGTATAATACTTAAATCTATTTGTTCCGTTGCATAGCAAGTAGTTGTAGGGTCATAAAGTCTAACAAAAACACTTTGATTAGTGTTTGTGGTATATATTGCTGGAATAGTGGTAAGATTATCACCTATTTGAGCTTCTGCTAAAGTGGCATAATATGTTACATTAAAACTAGCAAAGTTTGCATTAACAGAAGATAAAGCGTCATCTAAATTAAACTCTTCTTCACCATTACCATCAATATCACATTTTTGTATTTGTGCCGTGTTTGTTGATATTAATGGATAAAAATTAATAGTAAGAGTAGTTTTTGTGGTACAGCCATCTGGAGTGGTAACTAATACATCAATAACTTGCGTTGGTCCAACAACGTTAAAAGTTGTTGGGTTGGTGATGCTTGTTCCGTTTGTATATTGATACTCAAACGTTACACCAACAACATTTGATATTTGATTTTCATATTGAGTAATATCATGAATTTCTTGATTATTACCAAATTCATCACAAATAGTATCGGTTACAGGAGTTAAAGATGTAGTAGGTTGAAAATCTAGATTTACAGGTACAACCGTAAAATCTATTTCTTGGGGCTGAACATCTCCTGGATTTTGAAACATTAATGAAATTCTGGCATAAATTGTAGTTGGAGCAATTATATTAATTGTAGTTATAGGACTTATATTTGCATTAGCATCAGGTTCAAGCATAAAATAAGATACCGACATATATTGAGCGTCTGTATAGCCTTGAATTAAACCAGTATCATACTCACTTAAGTTTACAACTTCTTGTGAATCGTTATCTATATCACAAATCATAAAATTACCATTTCCACCTCCACCACCAAAACCAACACTAGCCAAATCAATTGTGCCAATAGTTATACAGCCAGAATCTGTATTTGTAAAAACAACAAACACTTCTGCTTCTGGATTACTAATAGCAAAGTTTGTTGGATCTGCAATTAAACTAGCCGGATCTTGTGTTTGTGCTCCGATTAACGAATCGTAATACTGGACAGTTACATTGGTTAAATCTGCAACCATATCAGGTATTGAACTGGTTAAATCAAAAATAGTTCCTGTAGTTACTTGTTGATCATCTAAGACGGTAACTCCTTGAATGTATGTAAAATTTATAGGAAACACATCAATACATCCATTATTAGTTACAACTCTAACCCAAATTTTTGATATGCCATTTAACTGATAAAACGCTGGGTCAATAGGGTTTGTAGCGTGTAAAGGGTCAAATGGATTTAAATTGTTTTGAGCCCATAATTCATATAAATGATACGAAAAACTAAGAACTTCTGTATTGTTTGCTTGTACATCTACTTCGTGTTGTGTTAAATCATAAACTGCAATATTAGAGCATAGTGTTACATCTATTGGTGAAACATTAGGAACACCTTGTAAGATTATAGGTATTTCAATAATATTAGGGCAAGAATTGTCAGGTTGTAATGATAACTTAACAAAAATAGAATCACCATTATTCGCCGTGATTTGAGTTTGAGGATTTGAATTTGCATCTGCTTCAGTTTGATTTAAATAGTATGCAATATCAACTCCAGTTTGAGCACCTATAATTTGAGTTGTATAATCAGATAAAGTAATTAACTCTACATTATCATTATCTGTATCGCAAACTGAAATAGAAGCAAGATTAGACGTTGCTAATTCTTCTAAATTAAGAGTCAGCATACCAATATCAAAACACCCAACACCTCTTAATAACCTAACGTAAATAATTTTTGATGGGTTTTGAAGTAAATACGTATTAGGATCAATAGGATTTGTATCTGTTTTAGCATCGTCAAATGAATTGTAATAACTCAATACAAGTCCTGTTTGAGTACCAACCATTAGAGATTCATAACTGGTTAAATCAACAAGTTCTTCACCTATAACACCTAAGTCACAAACTATTTGTTCGTTATCTATTGCAACAGGATATGATAAATCAATAGTGATATTAATAGTGTCATCTAAAACTACATCGTTGCCAATACAAACATCATAAGTAACAATTGCTGTGTATTGTGTTGATTGTTCTGGACAAATGGTTATTTGATCTCCTGTAGCTATATTTACTCCATTCTCATCTTGCCATTGTACTGTTGTAACAGGTATTCCGTTTGGAACAAATTGCCAAGCTTCATCTATTGCACTCCAAACACCAGAATTTCTGTTTGGTGGTGTTGTCGCTACTGTACCATCAATATTTTGAATACCAATAAGTGCATTTTTTCTTGATGCGTATAAAGAAGTATCAGGTTCACAATTTATAGGTTTTTCATGAACATAAATTTCAACTACATTTGAAGTTTCATACAATACAATTTGTGATGTAGAACGGCTAGTTTCGCAATTAAAATGATTTAGATTTTCATAACTAATTACAAATGCTCTTTGTGGAGCAGTACCAATTAAATACGTTTTAATTTCACCACATTCATTTATACCAGTAGTAGGATCATCTGTACATCCAAAAACAGTAGTGTCATTTGTTAAATCATGGAAAACACCGAAAATTGCATTAGTAGGCATTGATCCGTTTGGAATTGTGCCAGCAAAAAACTGACTATCTCCAAGTGCTAAAGCGGTATTAAAACTAATGATACCATTATCTCCAGCGATAAATTCATTATACGATTCGTTGTAAAAACAAAAATCAAAAGGTATTTGCAGTGTTTCACTCCATTTATCATCACCAGAAATTGAAGTAATTAACGTTTCGTTTGTTAATCCTGTTAATGTTGTATATGGAATTGAATTAACTTCATAGGAAGTAGTCTCGTTTATAATTGTATAATTCGCTTCTAGAACAAAACATCTATTTGCATCTACAGGATAATCACAATCAACTAATATATTATTTAAGCCTTGACTATCTGTAACTTCTATAAATGGTGTGGTTTGAGCTTTTATTAAAACCGTATTTAAAAAAAACACGATTATATATATATAAATTCCTTTATTTATTTTCCCCATAGTATTATTAATCAAATTTTACTCTTTTGTTTTGATTTTAACAAAAAAGCGGATGTAGAATTGTTTATCAAGATTAAATAACTCTATTTCCGTTATTTTATACCTCTACAAAACAAATCTTTAATGTTTAAAATTTTTAGGGGTTTGGTTTTTATAAAAAAACCACCTTGTAAAGATACAATTTCATTTATTTCTTAACCAAGAATAAATGAGAATTTTAAATTTATCTTTATTGGGTTTAATAAAAATCAAACCTGTTTTACATCAATAATTTTAACAGGACATGCGTTTTTAGCATTCATATTGTCTTCAAAAATTGATTCGTCTTTAGATTTTATCGTAAAAAATCCTTTTTTTTCTTCTGAATGAAGTAATACGGATTTTCCGTCTTTTTTTGACATTTGAAATTGTGCTGGAGCCAATTCAACACAGTAATTACAGCCAATACATTTGGCTCTTTGAAGCGTTATAATTACCATTAAGCCTCTACTTTACTTTGTACTATTTTGTATAATTTGTCTGATGGACGAATACGAAATTCTAACGGCATCGTAACTGAATCTCCTTTTTGCGCTTTGTTATCTTTTTTATCATTCACAAACATTTCTGTAACCTGCATTTCTTTGGCTCCTGTAGTTGGTCCTGTAACCAAAATAGTGTCACCTACAGTTATATCGTAAGCTTCTATTTTAAATTCTCCTATTTTTGACTTAGGAAAATAATGCATTCCTTTTCCAAGATATACTTTCTTTTGTGTTGCGTGACTTCCTGATCCTTTACTCCATTCTCCTAGTTTTTGACCTAAATAGTATCCACTCCAAAAACCGCGATTATATACTTTTTCGAGTTCTTTCATCCAACCAATTACCTTTTCTTTATTATATGTGCCTTCACTAATGTTATCAATTGCTTCTCGATAACATTTAATTACATTGGCTACATATTCTGGAGCGCGACCTCTACCTTCAATTTTTAAAACTTTTATTCCTGCATCGGCAATTTCATCTAAAAAATCAATGGTACATAAATCTTTTGGTGACATAATGTACTCATTATCCAATTCCATTTCAAAGCCTGTTTCTTGATCAATTACCGTGTATTTTTTACGACAATTTTGCTTACAAGCACCTCTATTTGCAGATGAATTGTGCGAGTGTAAACTCATATAACATTTCCCTGAAACTGCCATACACAACGCTCCATGACCAAAAATTTCTACTTCTAATAGTTTTCCAGCAGGACCTCTTACATCTTCTTTTTCTATTTGCTCTGTTATCTTTTTAACTTGACGTAAACTCAACTCTCGACTCAATACAATAGTATCAGCAAACATAGCGTAAAACTTTGCAGTTTCAATATTCGTAATATTGATTTGTGTTGAAATATGCACTTCCATACCAATGGCTCTTGCAGATGCAATAACAGCTTGATCCATTGCAATTACAGCAGTAATATCTGCCTCTTTTGCACGTTGAATTAATGTTTTTACGATAGATAAATCATGATCGTAAATAATGGTATTTAGCGTTAAATAAGTTCGGATATTCTTAGCTTTACATCTATCAGAAATTTCTTGCAAATCATCTAACGTAAAATTGATGCTTGCTCTAGCTCTCATGTTTAACTGTTCTACGCCAAAATATACTGAATCTGCACCATTGTCAATTGCTGCTTGTAATGATTCGAAATTTCCGGCAGGAGCCATTAATTCTATCTTTCCTGTAGTTGTCATTGTTGATTATTTCCGGCAAAAATACGGTTTTTAAATGATATTTGATATTTATGGTGTTTGTTGAAATAAAAATACGGTTTAAGTGTTTTCTTTTTATATTTTAAGAAATTGTAAATCAAAAATTTACAGTACCATATTGTATGTGTTTTTATAATAAAAAATGTATTATATCTTTTTTTATATACTATTATTTTTTAACCTCTTTTTTTACAATATTTGCACATTACTATATTTATATCAAATAATTAAAAAAATGAGAGTAGCAGTAGTTGGTGCAACAGGAATGGTAGGAAACGTAATGTTGCAAGTTCTTGAAGAGCGTAATTTTAAAATAACAGAATTAATTCCCGTTGCTTCTGAAAGATCTGTTGGGAAAACAATTTCTTTTAAGGGAAAAGACTATAAAATTATTGGTTTACAAGATGCTGTAAACGCTAAACCAACCATTGCTATTTTTTCGGCAGGTGGAGATACTTCTATAGAATGGGCTCCAAAATTTGCAGAAGTTGGTACAACTGTAATTGATAATTCTTCGGCTTGGAGAATGGATGCTTCAAAAAAATTAATCGTTCCTGAAATTAATGCATCAGAATTGACAAAAGACGATAAAATCATTGCAAATCCTAACTGCTCAACCATTCAATTGGTAATGGCTTTAGCACCTTTGCATAAAAAATATCAAATGAAACGCGTTGTAATTTCAACTTATCAATCTGTTTCTGGAACTGGTGTAAAAGCAGTGCAACAAATGGAAAATGAAATGAATGGTGTTGATGGAGATATGGCTTATCATTACCCAATTCATAGAAATGCGATTCCGCATTGTGATGTGTTTTTAGAAAATGGTTATACAAAAGAAGAGATGAAATTGGTACGTGAACCTCAAAAAATATTAAATGACAAAACTGTTGCTTATACGGCAACTGCTGTGCGTATTCCAACTTCTGGAGGTCATAGTGAAAGTGTAAATATTGAATTTAGAACTGATTTTGATGAAAATGAAGTTCGTAAAATATTAAGCGAAACAAACGGTGTAACCGTACAAGATAATTTGGATACCAATACCTATCCAATGCCACTTTATGCTCATAATAAAGATGATGTTTTTGTTGGAAGAATCCGTAGAGATTTATCACAAAAAAATACTTTGAATATGTGGATTGTTGCTGATAATTTACGCAAAGGTGCAGCTACTAATGCAGTTCAGATTGCGGAGTATTTGGTGGAAAATGAGTTGGTATAAAACTAGACCTCACAGGTTTCAAAAACCTGTGAGGTCTTTTTTAAAGTAAAAACATATAAAAACTAATCTACCGTTTTTTACGTCTATTTTTATATTTATTCTTACGTCTTGATGGTTTTGTTTCGGTAACTGTATCATCAAAGGTGTTTTTAACTTTTTTGGCTTGTTTGTTTTTCTTCCAACTATTGGTTTCTGGTAACAAAACACTTAGTAATTCTGGTCGGTTTACTTTGGTTAAAACCTTGCGAATCCAAGCCTTGTTTTCTTTTTTATACCAAAAGAAAAAACGATGTTGCTCTTCTTTTTCCTTTTTACTGATTGGAGTTCTTGTAGGTTTTAATGTATAAGGATGATATCCTGAATAATAAATAACTGTTGCAACTGTCATTGGAGTTGGTGTAAAACCTTGTACTTGCTCTAACTGAAAGCCCATATTTTTGGTTTCGGCAGCCAAATTTGCCATATCTTCTAACTCACATGCTGGATGATTGGAAATGAAATACGGAATCAGTTGTAATTTTAATTTATTCTTGATGTTTATACGGTCAAAACGTTTTTTAAATAGATGAAAGTACTTAAACGAAGGTTTACGCATGAGTTTTAAAACAGGATCAGAAGTGTGCTCTGGAGCCACTTTTAAACGACCTGAAATATGATTTTTCATCACTTCTTCGGTGTATTCATCCAATTCTTTTGGATCAGCATTTTTATTAAATTCTGGCACCAACATATCATGGCGAATGCCACTTCCTATAAATGATTTTTTTACCTTTGGATGACTATCTACTGCTTGATATAATTTTGTTAATGGTTTGTGCGAAGTATCTAAATTACTACAAATAACAGGATTAATACAACTTGGCGCAACACACTTATCACAAATAGATTGTATCTTTCCTTTCATCTTATACATATTGGCTGATGGTCCTCCAATATCTGATAAATAGCCTTTAAAATCTGGCATATTGGCTACTTTATCTACTTCTTTTAAGATAGATTCTTGACTACGACTTGCTATAAATTTTCCTTGATGTGCCGATATGGTACAAAAACTACATCCACCAAAACATCCTCGATGAATATTGATAGAAAATTTTATCATTTCATAAGCAGGAATTGGTCCTCTTTTATTGTATTTTGGATGTGGTAATCGCGTGAATGGCAAATCAAACGAAGCGTCAATTTCATCTTCATGCATTGTTGGAAACGGTGGATTTATAACCAATGTTCGTTTGCCAACAGTTTGTAAAATACGTTTCGCATTTACTTTATTTGATTCTTGCTCAATAACTTTAAAGTTTGATGCAAATTTTTTCTTATCTTTTAAACAAACTCCATGCGAATGAATTTCAATGTCTTTCCAATTTTTATTCAACGGAATATTTTCATCCGAAGGAAGTAAAAAAGCAGTTTGCTTTACCGTTTTTAAACTTTCAAAAGGCACTCCTTTTTGCAGCAATTCTACAATTTCACGTAACGGTTGTTCACCCATTCCATAAACCAACATATCAGCATTTGATTCTTCTAAAATAGTTGGTTTTAAGGTGTCTGACCAATAATCATAGTGTGTAACTCTACGTAATGATGCTTCTATACCTCCAATTAATACAGGAACTTCAGGGAATTTTTCTTTTAATATTTTTGAATATACTATAGATGCGTAATCTGGTCTAAACCCTTTATCGCCATTTGGTGTATAAGCGTCTTTATCTCGTCTTCGTTTGCTTGCGGTATAATTACTTACCATAGAATCCATACATCCTCCTGTAACAGCAAAAAACAGTTTAGGAGTTCCCATTTTGGTAAAATCTTGTAAATTATCATGTACACTTGGTTGTGGAATAATAGCAACGCGCAAACCGTAACTTTCTAGAATACGTCCAATTACTGCAGGACCAAATGATGGATGATCTACATAAGCATCTCCACTAAATAGTATAACATCTAGTTCTTCCCATCCTCTGAGTTTTACTTCTTTATTTGTAGTTGGTAACCAATCTGAAAGTTTGTTTAGTCGCATAATTTGGTGCAAAGGTACGAAAGGGAATGTTAACATCTATTTATTCAAAAAAATAAGGTTTATTGGTAGAGATTCAACTAGCAAATGCAATATTTTGGTTCACGAATTTATAAAATAAATTTTTAAGATTATCCTAATTTAAGTTTTGTACTTAACTCAAACTTGCTACTTTTACAAAGGTTAAGTATTTAACCCAACTTTCGATATTTAGAGACCATAACTACTGTTGTACCAGACGTTAGCAAAAATTAAAAATATGACAAACGAGCAATTAATAAAAGACATTAAACATTTTGAGTATGTTACAAAAAACAAGTATGAGATTATGGAAAATCTACTCAAAAAAGGTTATCCAGAATCTCAAATTATTGAAGAATTTGATAATTATTCTTTTAAGTCTGATTGGAAAGGGAATATCTTAGGTTTTTTTATGATTGGACTTGCTGTCTTAATTGGATTTAGTGTGAAATCAACTTTTGGAAGTTTTAATTATGAATTTGATTCTAGAGGTGATTTCTTAAGGCTAAGCGAATGGGTTTTTAAACCATTTTTGATTTTATCATTATTTTTTACAGGTGTCAATTCAATTATTAATAAAGGTTTTATAAACAAAAACACTCGTTTAATAATGATAATAGCATTTATACTTTTTTTTATAATCTGCGTGGCTTCTGTATCTCACCTATCATCTTTGTTTGGAGTTCTTGGGATTATCATTTTTAGTTTATACAAAACTTCAATAAAAAATAATTTTTCAAGTTCTAAAATACTTATTGAATCAATAAAAAACGGCAATGTAAATCAGAAATCTATTTTAAGAAAAATTAGTGTTAATGACAGGGAAAAGTGGAAAGGTTCATCAGTTTTTCTTTTTTTACTATTAGCATTTTCTTTTTTTATTAATTCGCCAATCGATTTAACTCGAGAAATAGTTAGTCAAATAGGGAGTAGCATAGACTACAAAGTTTCGCTACAAACAATAGACATTATTCTTATTTATGGTCTAAAAACATTAATAATACTAAGTTTTTTAATTAGTATCTTTTTGGCTATTAACTTGAATAAGTTTAAAGTATTGTTATTTGGAATTATGTTATTGTCTGGAATTTATTCAATTATTACATTTTTTCATTCTAATTTTCAAACATCAATATTTCCTGCATTACTTATTGTTTTAGCTGGAATAATAACGATAAATCAGAAAAAATTATTTACTAATAAAGTATAAAAATAATAACAACACTCGTTGTGCATTATAAAAAAGTTGTCCATTGATTAGAAAAATCGTATATTTAATTGAATTTCAAACAGTTAAATACATGAACAACTTTAAAGCAAATTACGATAAAATTTTAGAAGTTTTAACCTCAATTACAAAAAAAGAGCAATTTTTACGACAAAACCGTAAACCAAAACTTAAAGATATAGAATTAATTGCCATGAACTTAACAGCAGAATATATGAGTATTGATAGTGAATGCCAGTTATTTAGATTTCTTCCGCCAACTTTAAAAAAGTTGATTGAACGCTCTGTTTACAATCGCAGAAAGCGAAAATTATTTTGTTGTAGATAGTATGCCTTTAGAAGTAACAAAACTATCTCGAAGTGGTCGAAGCAAAATTTGTAAAGAATCTTTTTATACCAATTTAAATAGGTAAAGTCGTTATTTTATTGTATCTTTACGTATGGCAAA
>CAMZLV010000024.1 GCA_947311835.1 uncultured Lutibacter sp.
GAACGTGTCGCTGCCGCTAGGGCTCATTTTAAACTTCTTCGATTTTAAAAATCACAATGAAGATAAAATCGAAAAAGTTGAAAATGTAAAATTCAGACAGAGTTTAATTTACACTCCCAGGTTCGATTATATCATAATCGAACCTTTTTGCTGATATATATTAATGAACAAATCAAAATCAATCTCTTAAAACTGAATGTCAACAGGTTTAATTTGGCTTACTGGAATTTTGTTTTATCTAAATCATTGTTGTCCGATTAAAATTTATAAAAACTCTAAAAAGTCATGTTTAATAGAGGTTCTAAGAACTTTTTTAAATAGACACCTTGCTTTTTCTTTTTTTTAATTTTATATTATCTATGAACAACAATAATTTTCAAATAACTGTTTATCGTATAGTTATAATCAAGTGTCTTATCTTTCGTCTAATAGTGAAACGGCCTTACATCTTTAGACGTACACTACTAATCTTAAATCAACGTAATTGAACCTTGATTAAGTTTTACAAAACCATTGTGTTCTAATTTTTTAAGTAATCTAGAAATCACTTCTCTTGAAGAGCCTAAATCGTAAGCAATTTGTTGATGTGTAGTTATAAGTGTATTGTTATCTTTTAATCTCGCCTCTTTTTTTAAATACTCTAACAATCGTGTGTCTTTATTAGAAAAGGTTAGAATTTCAATCACATGTAGCAATTCATCAAATTTCATATTAAACAAATCGTAAATAAATTCATTCCATTTTGGATATTTTTTTGCTAAAGCCAAGGCTTTATCTGCTGGAATAACTACCACTTTTGAGTCTTGGTCTATAATTGCTTTTACATGACTTTTTTCGTTTCTGATAAGCGTAGTCATTGACATTATGCAACTTTCTCCAGGTTTTATATAATATAATAATACCTCATTACCGTTTTCTGCTTCTTCTTTAAATACTTTTGCTAATCCTGAAACAAGTAAAGGAATTACTTTTATATACGAACCTTGTTTTAAAATAACGGTTCCTGCATCAAATTCTAACAATTTACTAATTGAAATAATTTCTTTTTTGAGTTCAGGCATCGTTGCCAACTTCGGAAAATAAGTATCTAATGCTTGAGCAATCATAATGATCGTTTTATAAGTTTAACAAATAATTCTTTTCCTTTTCTTGACATTACAGAATTGTAACAATCTTCCATTAATTCAACAGAAAAAAAGGGTTTAAAATAGTTTATATATTCCGATTTACCTCCTCCAAAAGGTGGATGTTCTGTATTTAATGGAACACCAAACAAAACACCTACTAGTTTCCCTTTTTTGGCAATTATTTCTGACATTTTCTTTGCGTATTGATTCCTTAATTTCGGATTTAATGCGCAAAAAAAAGTTTGCTCTATAACTAAATCAAAAGAATCTTCTAAATCAAAAAAGTTTTGATTTAGAAGATTTTTTTTAGGAAAAGTTGGTACTCTTTTTTGTGTATTATTTAATGCTGTTTTTGATAAATCTACTACATAAACATTGTTAAAACCATTTATATATAAATATTCTGCTTCGTAAGAATTTCCTCCTCCTGCAATTAAAATTTTTATTTTTTTATTTTCTAATTGATCAAAATATTCTTTTAAAGGTGTCGAAATTTTCCCTAAGTCCCAACCAATATCTTGAGAAGAATAACGGTTGTCCCAAAATTTTTCTGATAAATCTATCATTTTATTTTTTTGATAAAATTACAGAAATAATTTATGCTTTAAACAAACTCTTTTACTTTATTGACAAGCATCTCTTTTGGTAAAACTCCAGATTGTCGCCATACAATTTTTTTATTTTTATACAAAACCAAAGTTGGCACGCCTCTAACATTAAGTTTTGCTGCCAACTTTTGATTTTTATCTACATCTATTTTTAAAATTATCGCCTCATTTTTTAAAACTTCCTTCACCTCTTTTAATATTGGGGCCATTGTTTTACAAGGTCCACACCATTCGGCAAAAAAATCTATTAACACCGGTTTTTCTTGCGCTAATATTTCAGAAAACGAACTCATTTAATTATTCTTTAAAAGTAACACTCCAAATACCTCTAACTTGGTTTACCTCATATCCTATTGCTAAATCATCAGGATATAATTCTTTTATTTTTGATTGTACTTCAGCGGTTAATTTACCATGACATTGCAAGCATAAACCATTTGTTTTAATTGGCGCGTAAAAATGAACTTCACCTTTACCTTTTTCAATAATTGGTTTGATTTCTTCGCCGTTTTTTAATTGCTTTTTAAACGTTTCAATATGCTTTAATTCTGTAGCATTCGCTTTATTGTTAGGATTTCTATTTTTATCAGAAACTCTTTTAATAGTCGCATTATACTTAACTTCCATTTGATGTGTTAATGGATTTGCATTTTGATTACAGAACGCCAACGCACCAACTGTACCTTCTTTAGCAATTGATTGTTTTAGGTTTTTTCCTAATAATTTTTTTGTTGAAATTGCATATTCTTTTCCAATTGCAACGTAATTTTTAACAGGTTTCTCTTCAGTATTTGCTGTTTTCTTATCGCATTTACAAGAAAATAAACTTATAAAAACTACTAGTAATAATATCGATTTTGTTTTCACAATAAAATTATTTAGACATTCTACCAGTAGCACAACTTACAAAAGATTTTGCTTTTGAAGTTATTGAATTTGCATCACCTTCAACTGGATAACCAAGCGTACTTAATTTATTTTGTACAACTTCAATATCTTCATCTGTAGTAAAATCAAATGTTACTGATGATTCATCAACGTTTACACTAACATTTGTTATATTTTCTATTTCTGATATGTTTGTTGTAATGGTTTTTGCACAACCACCACATTTTAAATTTTGTATAATTACTGTTTTTTGCATGTTTTTTATTTTTTAGTATTAAAATCGATAAAATAGGTTACCGATAAGGCAACCTCTTTTATCAAATCATATAGATTTTTTTATTAAAGTAACGTTGATGGACAAACATAATCAGTAATAGGTGCATCGGTTTCTTTTAATGCTTTAAAACCTCCTCTTACATCTGTTACGTTTTCTACGCCATTTGCTTTAAATATTGAAGCTGCGATTAATGAACGATATCCACTTGCACAATGTAAATAATATGCTTTGCTTGTGTCTATTTGAGCAAAGTTAGCATTTATAGCATCTAATGGAAAGTTTTCTACACCTTCAACGTGCTCAGATAAGTATTCTGTATCTTTACGTACATCAACTGGTTTTTCTA
>CAMZLV010000025.1 GCA_947311835.1 uncultured Lutibacter sp.
AGATTCTTCACTTCGCTACGCTCGTTCAGAATGACAGGATTCGTTTGTTGTTTTGTTTCGCAGTGACAAATCGAATCCTGTCATTCTGAGCAAAAGCGAAGAATCTTAATCATATTTCATTATTTAAAAAATTCCAATTAGGATTAAATTCTTCAATTAATTTTTCTTTTTTAATTCTCGTCCAACCTTTTATTTGTTTTTCTCTTGCAATAGCAACATTTATATCGTTAAACTGTTCATAATAAATTAGATAAAAACACCTGTATTTTGAAGTAAATGCTTTTTTATTCAAATTAGCGTTTTCTTTATGAAAACGGATACGGTGATTTAAATTATTTGTAACTCCTGTATACAAAACAGTTTTACCTCCATTAGTAAGGATGTAAACATAATAATTATGTGTTCCTAAAGTTTTCATTTTCTTTAATTTTAGATTCTTCACTTCGCTACGCTCGTTCAGAATGACAGGATTCGTTTATTATTTTGTTTCGTATTGTCATTTTGATTCATTTTGTCATTCTGAGTGCAACGAAGAATCTATGTTTTTTTTAAGTTTCTTCACTTCGCTACGTTCGTTTAGAATGACAGGATTCGTTTGTTATTTCGTTTCGCAATGACAACTCGAATCCTGTCATTCTGAGCAAAAGCGAAGAATCTATTTATAGGTATAAAGCCAATTATTCAAATACAATATTCACCTTACTATCAGTTACTTTTAGTTTGGTTTCTGAACCCAAAATCAAAGTGCGATTATCATCAACGTGACCTGCAGGAAAATCAAATATTACTGGAAAATCAGTTCCTTCAACCGCTTCTAAAACAATATCTTTGAGTGTTTTTCCGAATTTATTTCCTTCATTCTTTTTCAATCTAAAATTACCGACAATTAAACCCTTGCAATTCTTAAAATAGTCGGCTCTTTTTAGGCTAATCATCATTCTATCTATATGATATAAGGCTTCACCAACATCTTCAATAAATAAAATTTTACCATCTGTATTTAATGAGGTGTTTGAGCCTAACATACTGTATAAAATGGATAAATTTCCACCAACAAGTTCGCCTTTACTTTTTCCTTTTTTGTTTTTTTCAGAAGTAGGTAAATTATAATTTAATTTTTCGCCAAATAATGCTTTTTTCAATGTACTTATTGACTTCTTTTGTATTGTATCTTTTAAATTGAGCGTTAGAGGCATTTGTCCGTGAATAGATTGATAGCCAAGCGTCTGTAATTTGTTATGTATAACAGTCACATCCGAATATCCTATAATCCACTTCGGATTTTTTTTAAATTTAGTAAAATCTAAATCATCAATAATTCTCACATAACCATAACCGCCTCTTGCACTCCATATTGCTTTAATGGTTGGATTGTCAAGTGCTTTTTGCAAATCACTTAAACGTTCCTTGTCTGTACCTGCAAACGTATTGTTTTTAGCATATAGATGCTCTCCAAACACAACGTGCAAACCCCATTTTTCAGCCAATTTAATTCCAGGTTCAACAGCCTCTTTACTACTCACTTTTCCAGCAGGAGCCAAAATAATAATGGTATCTCCTTTTTTTAAAAAGGCTGGTTTGATGTATTTACATGGTTTTTTTTCTTCCTTTTTTAATTTGTTATTTGTATTTCCGAAGGAAAAAACAGGTACCGAAAATAGAAGTATTATCACTAAATATTTATACATAATTTGTTTATTTTTTGATATTTACTTGTAAAAGTACTATTTTTTGGGCAAAGAAAAACACAAACCTATTTTAAACATAAAAAAGGAATGAGTACTTTTGCCTATAATTTATAAAACAACAATCAATTGGGAAGATATACCATTACAGCAGCATTACCATATACTAACGGTCCAGTTCATATCGGTCATTTGGCAGGAGTTTACGTTCCAGCCGATATTTACACACGTTATTTGCGTCAAAAAGGGCATGATGTTGCTTTTGTCTGTGGTTCTGATGAACATGGAGTTCCTATTACTTTAAGAGCCAAAAAAGAAGGAGTTACTCCACAGCAAGTAGTTGATAAATACCATGCTATTATTAAACAATCGTTTAATGAATTTGGAATTTCTTTTGATAATTACTCAAGAACATCCGCAAAAATTCATCACGAAACAGCCTCTCAAATTTTTAAAGATTTAGATACTAACAATACATTTATTGAAGAAGTTTCAGAGCAACTGTATGATGAACAAGCCAATCAATTTTTAGCCGATAGATTTGTAATAGGTACATGTCCTAAATGTGGAAATGAAGAAAGTTATGGAGATCAATGCGAAAAATGTGGAACGAGTCATAATGCTACTGATTTAATCAATCCAAAATCAGCAATTACAGGAAATGTGCCAACAACCAAACGCACAAAACATTGGTTTTTACCATTAGATAAATACGAATCTTGGTTGCGAGAATGGATAGTAGAAGGTCATAAAAACGATTGGAAAACCAATGTTTTAGGACAAGTAAAATCATGGTTAGATGATGGTTTGCGTCCTCGTGCTGTAACGCGTGATTTAGATTGGGGAATTCCTGTTCCTGTTAAAGATGCTGAAGGAAAAGTGTTATATGTATGGTTTGACGCGCCAATTGGTTATATTTCTTCTACCAAAGAATGGGCACAACGCGAAGGAAAAGATTGGGAACCGTATTGGAAAGATAAAGACACCAAATTAATTCACTTTATAGGAAAAGATAATATTGTTTTTCACTGTATTATTTTTCCAACTGTATTAAAAGCACAAGGTGATTATATTTTACCTGAAAATGTTCCTGCAAATGAGTTTTTGAATTTAGAAGATAATAAAATATCAACTTCAAAAAATTGGGCAGTTTGGTTGCACGAATATTTAATTGATTTTCCTGAAAAACAAGACGTGTTACGTTATGCATTAACTGCAAATGCACCTGAAACGAAAGATAATAATTTTACTTGGAAAGATTTTCAAGCACGTAATAATAATGAGTTAGTAGCCGTTTTTGGTAATTTTATTAATAGAGTAGTAGTGCTCACTAACAAGTACTATAACGGCATCGTACCAACACCAAATAGTTTTTCTGATGTTGATATTCAAACTTTAGAAAAAATGCGCGAATTTCCTAATACGATCGCTACTTCTATTGAGCGTTATCGTTTTAGAGAAGCCTTAAACAGTTTGATGAACTTGGCAAGATTGGGTAATAAATACCTTGCTGATGAAGAACCTTGGAAACTTATAAAAACAGATGAAGAACGTGTTAAAACAATTATGTTTGTTGCATTGCAAATAGCAACAGCATTGGCTACACTTTCTGAGCCATTTTTACCGTTTACTTCTGATAAATTAAAGGCTATTCTAAACATCAGTTTAAGTGATTTGACAGCAGAAAAACATATTGAAAACAGTTGGAATGATATATCAGATAAAGAAACACTACTTGCAGCAACTCATCAAATAGGAAAAGCAACACTTTTATTTGCTAAAATAGAAGATAAAGATATTCAAGCGCAATTAGATAAATTGCAAGCAACAAAAGATGCAAATGCACAAGAAAATAAAATTGTAGCGCCTCAAAAAGAAACCATTTCTTTTGATGATTTTACAAAACTTGATATACGTATTGGAACTATATTAGAAGCAGAAAAAGTTCCAAAAACTAAGAAACTATTAAAATTAAAAGTTGATGTAGGACTTGATGTTAGAACGATAGTTTCAGGTATTGCAGAAAGTTTTAAACCAGAAGATATAATTGGTCAACGTGTAAGTGTTTTGGTGAATTTAGCACCAAGAACCTTGCGAGGCGTAGAAAGTCAAGGTATGATTTTGATGACTGACACAAAAGATGGTAAACTTGCTTTTATTGAACCAGAACAAGATGTTAAAAATGGTGAGAGTGTGAGTTAATATTATATAAATAAGTTAATATTACCCGTTGTGCATTATAAATTAGATTAAAAAAGTTACTCATTTCAACTGAAAAGTTGTATATTTAATTGAATTTCAAACATTTAAACACATGAGTAACTTTAAAGCAAATTACAACAAA
>CAMZLV010000026.1 GCA_947311835.1 uncultured Lutibacter sp.
ATCATAAGCATAAATTTAGTTAAATATTTGATTATCAATACTTAAATATACTAATTTTATGCTTTTTTACCTAATAAAAAATACTTTTTCTTAGGTCGAACTCAGGTTAACAGTAAAACGGTCTAATATCTACTTAAGAAAACAATGATTGATTTATATCCATACTAATACCAAAATACATATATTATCGTTAATTTTGTAAGTGAATAAAATCAATAAATGAAAAAAATAATTTTCTTACTATTTATTAGCCTCTCATCGTTTGTATTTTCGCAACAAGCAAAAAAAATACATATAATAAATGCAGATTACACCTTTCCTAGTGAAAATAATTCTGATGTTATTATTGGTCTTGGAAATGTTTTTGTAGAAATTAACGGAGCAACTATTCGCTGTAAACGTGTAGAAATGTACAATAAAGAAAATCGTTTAGAAGCGATGGGTGATGTTGTAATGAATCAAGGAGATACCATTACGCAAACTAGCAAATTCGCTAACTATGATGGTAATTTACAATTGGCAAAATCTTGGGGAAACGTGATTTTAAAGGATCCTACAATGACCTTAACAACGGAAACCTTACATTTTGACAGAAAAAATCAACACTTATATTATCAAACCAAAGGAACTATAAAGGATAGTGTAAATGTATTGGTAAGTAATCGAGGAAATTATTTTTTAAAAACCAATAAATTTGAAGCAAAAAGTAATGTTACCGTTACAAATCCTGATCAAATTATAAAAACCAATCATTTAGAATATTATACTAATTCTGGAAAAGCATATTTATTTGAACCTTCAACAATTACAGGAGATAAAAGCCTAATTTATACAGAAAGAGGTTTTCATGATTCAAAGAAAAAAGTATCGTATTTAACTAAAAATTCTTGGATTAAATATGATGATAGAAAAATAGAAGGCGATAGTCTTTATTACAATCAAAATACAAATTTTTCTTCAGCAACAGGAAATATTAAAGTTACTGATACGATTAACAATGGCGTAATAAAAGGAGGATATGGCGAATTTTTTAGGGCAAAAGATTCTGCATTTGTAACAAAACGTGCAGTTGCAATTTCATTAGTAGAAAAAGATTCGCTTTATATACATGGAGATATCCTTCTACTAACTGGAAAACCAAAAAAACGTATTATTAGAGCCTATAGTCACGTTAAATTCTATAAGTCAGACCTTCAAGGTAAATGTGATTCATTATACAGCAGTCAATCTGAAGGAATTACTAAAATGTTTCGCAAACCGATACTTTGGTCGCAAGAAAATCAAATTACTGGAGATATCATTCATTTTTTAAACGATACCATTACTAATAAAATTGATTCGCTTAAAGTCTTAGGAAATGCATTTATGATTCAAAAAGACTCTATTGGCTTTAATCAAACAAAAGGAAGAACTATTTTGGGTAAATTTATAGACAATGATTTACGTTTTGTTGATGTTATTGGCAATAGTGAAGTAATTAATTTTGTTAGAGATGAAGACAAACAATTGATTGGAATTACTAAAATGCGTTCAAGTAGCATTCATCTAGAAATGGAAGATAAACAAATAAGTAGTATTGAATTTCGTAAAAAACCAGCAGGAAAAACCTATCCTGAAGATGAATTACATAAAAATGATAGACAATTAAAAGGTTTTGTTTGGAGAGAAAAAGAACAGCCTAAAGATAAAAATGGAATTTTTATTAATGATGCAGGAAATGATGAAATGATTCGTTCAGAAAGAGATCGTGAAAAACAAGAACGCCTTCAAGCAAAAAAAGAAGCAGAAGAGCAAAAAAAACGTGATGCAGACGCTAAAAAATTACAAGAAGAACAAGATCAAAAGGCTAACCAAAAATCTACCGAAAAAGAAATAATTGATAAAAAAGAGGTCAAAAACAGAGGTATGAAGAGAAATAAAAAGGGAGAATGAAGTCAGACTTTTTTAAATATCAAGCACAAACTACTCCTCATCCTTTAGCTATAGAAATTTCACATGCACAAGGTTCATATATATATGACCAAAATCAAAAACAATATTTAGATTTTATTGCAGGAATTTCGGCAAATAGTTTAGGACACAATCATCCATCAGTCACACAATCGATTAAAAATCAATTAGATAAATACACACATGTAATGGTGTATGGCGAATTTATACAGCAACCTCAATTAGAATTATGCAAAATATTAGCAAAAAATTCACCAAAAAATCTTGATACGATATACCTAACCAATTCAGGAACTGAAGCAACTGAAGGTGCGCTTAAATTAACAAAAAGATATACAAATCGTAGTGAAATTATAGCCTGCAAAAATGCATATCATGGTAATACGCAAGGCGCAATGAGTGTTTGCGGTGCTGAAGAGCAGAATAGAGCTTTTAGACCATTAATTCCTGGAATAAAGTTTATTGAGTTTAATAATATTTTAAATTTAGAATTAATAACAACAGAAACGGCTGGAGTAATTATAGAAACAATTCAAGGAGGAGCAGGATTTATTGAACCTCAAAATAATTATCTGCAAAAAGTACAACAACGATGTAATGAAGTTGGTGCTTTGTTAATTTTAGATGAAATTCAAACAGGAATTGGACGTACAGGTACTTTTTGGGGATTTGAGAATTACGATTGTACTCCAGACATCATTATTACAGGAAAAGGCTTAGGAGGCGGAATGCCAATTGGTGCTTTTATTTCATCAAATAAAATAGTAGCGACACTAAAAGAAAATCCAAAACTTGGGCATATTACTACTTTTGGAGGTCATCCTGTAATTGCTGCGGCTGCGCTTGCTACTGTTAAAGAAATTACAAAAACTGATTTAATTCATCAAACTTTAGAAAAAGAAAAACTCATTAGAAAATTACTAATTCATCCTGAAATTATTGAAATAAGAGGAAAAGGTTTGATGTTAGCACTGATGGTTAAAAATGAAGAATTTGCTTCTCAAATAATTTTAAAATGTTTAGAAAAGGGTTTACTCCTATTTTGGTTACTTTTTGAAGGAAAAGCTGTTAGAATAACGCCTCCTTTGACAATTTCAAATGAAGAAATTAAAAAAGGATGCGCAATTATATTAGAAGTAATTGATGAATTGGTATAATCTATTCTGCAATTAAATCATCCAATAATTTACGTATTTTATCACTATTCCAATTTGCTGAACCAAGTGTATGAACAACAATTTCACCTTTTTTATTGATAATATAAGTTGTAGGAATAGTTGAAACAGAAAATTCTTTTGGACTTCTAGTGATTTCATTAAAACTAGAAAAAGTATATTTGTTTTTAGTTAAAAATGAATTTACTTTCTCTGGATTTTCGTTTGTAATAAACACAAATTCAATTTTATTTTTATAATCTTCAAATACTTTTTGAATACTTGGCATTTCTGCTCTACAAGGAGGACACCAAGTTGCCCAAAAATTTAAAAAAACAACTTTGTTTTTTGCCGTTTCAAAATTATAATCGTCAGTATTTATTCCTTTTAAATTCCAACGATAATCTGCAATTTGTATTCTGTCTTCACTATCTTCAACACTTGGAGAAATCAGCAACATCTTGGCTTTACCAACATATTCTTGAATATATCCACGAAGTGGTGTAAAAAAAATTAAAGCCATTATTCCAAAAAAAATAAGGTTTGAACGTTGCGATTTACTTAAAGCCATTTTAATAATTTGATTTAAATTTATTTTGTGTAAAGATAAAAAAAACTCACAACGTAGAAGTTGTGAGTTGTTAAATATAACTTAAAGTAATTTTTAAGCGTTTTCTTTTTTGATAAGATTTAATGCTGAACCCTCTTTAAACCAAGCAATTTGCCCTGCATTATAAGTATGATTAACATTAATCATATCTTGCGTTCCATCAGCATGATGCATCACAACTGTTAAAGGTTTTGCTGGTGCAAAGTCTACCAAATCAACAAAATCAAAAGTATCATCCTCTTGAATTAAATCATAATCAGATTCATTAGCAAATGTTAAGGCTAACATCCCTTGTTTTTTAAGATTTGTTTCGTGTATTCTTGCAAACGATTTTACAATTACAGCAACTACTCCTAAATGTCTAGGCTCCATTGCAGCATGCTCTCTTGATGAACCTTCACCATAATTGTGTTCTCCAACTACTATTGATGGTACATTTGCAGCCTTATAAGCTCGTGCAGTTGTTGGAACAGCACCAAATTCACCTGTTAATTGATTTTTTACTTTGTTGGTTGCTTCTCCAAATGCATTTACTGCTCCTATTAAACAGTTTTCAGAAATATTATCTAAATGACCTCTAAATCTAAGCCAAGGACCTGCCATTGAAATGTGGTCTGTTGTACATTTCCCTTTGGCTTTTATTAATAATTTTGCTCCAGTCACATTCCCTTTTATAGGCTCAAAAGGCGTTAATAATTGCAATCTTTTTGAATCAGAACTTACTTTAATTTCAACTCCAGATCCATCTTCCATTGGCGCTACAAAACCAGGATCTTTAACATCAAAACCTTTTGGAGGTAACTCAAATCCTGTTGGTTCTTCTAATTTAACTTCTTCTCCATTTTTGTTGATTAATGTATCCGTTTGCGGATTAAAATCTAATCTACCAGAAATAGCAACTGCAGC
The DNA here is from genome assembly GCA_947311835.1 of uncultured Lutibacter sp. Lineage (GTDB taxonomy): Bacteria > Bacteroidota > Bacteroidia > Flavobacteriales > Flavobacteriaceae > Urechidicola. The sequence continues at coordinate 4,621 of CAMZLV010000026.1, forward strand.
TACCATTGAAGGAGATGCTACAAAAGCATGTGTATTTGGGTTTCCATCCGCACGCTTAGAAAAATTGCGATTAAATGAATGTACGATTGTATTTTTTGGTTGATTCTCAGCTCCTTCTCTTGCCCATTGACCAATACATGGTCCACAAGCATTCGTAAATATTTTGGCGTTTAAATCTTCAAAAATTTGTAATAAACCATCACGTTCTGCAGTATATCTTACTTGCTCCGATCCTGGATTGATACCGAATTCAGCCTTAGCAGTTAATCCTTTATCAACAGCTTGTTTAGCTATTGAAGCTGCTCTAGACAAGTCTTCATAAGAAGAATTTGTACAAGAACCTATTAATCCCCATTCTACTTGTAATGGCCAACCGTTTTCGGTTGCTTTTTTTGTCATTTCACTTCCTACAGGAGTTGCTAAATCTGGTGTAAATGGTCCATTTAAATGAGGTTGTAATTCATTCAAATTAATTTCAATTACTTGATCAAAATATTGTTCAGGATTTTCATAAACTTCATCATCTCCTGTTAAATATTCTTTTATTTCATTTGCAGCATCTGCAACATCTGCTCTATCTGTTGCTCTTAGATATCTTTCTATAGATTCGTCATAACCAAAAGTAGAAGTTGTTGCTCCAATTTCGGCTCCCATATTACAAATAGTACCTTTACCTGTTGCTGATAGTGCTTTTGCACCTTCTCCAAAATATTCAACAATACAATCAGTACCTCCTTTTGCTGTTAAAATTCCAGCAACTTTTAAGATTACGTCTTTAGATGCTGTCCATCCTGATAATTTTCCTGTTAGTTTAACGCCTATTAATTTTGGAAATTTTAATTCCCAAGGCATTCCTGCCATAACATCAACAGCGTCTGCTCCACCAACTCCTATGGCAACCATTCCCAATCCTCCTGCGTTTACAGTATGAGAATCTGTACCAATCATCATTCCTCCTGGAAATGCGTAATTTTCAAGTACAACTTGATGAATAATTCCTGCTCCAGGTTTCCAAAATCCTATTCCATATTTATTAGAAACAGAAGCTAAAAAATTAAATACTTCACTTGAGTTGTTCAATGCTTCTTGTAAATCTTTATCTGCGCCAATTTTTGCTTGAATTAAATGATCACAATGTACTGTTGTAGGTACTGCTACTGATTTTTTTCCTGCTTGCATAAATTGTAATAATGCCATTTGTGCTGTTGCATCTTGACAAGCAATTCTATCTGGAGCAAAATCTACATAGTCTTTACCTCTTGTAAAACCTTTTTCTAAATTCTTTTCCCAAAGATGGTTATATAATATTTTTTCTGCTAATGTTAGCGGTTTGCCAACAACTTGACGAGCTTTGTCTACATTTTCTTTCATGCGACTATAAACTCCTTTTATCATTTCGATATCAAATGCCATAAAATTGTAATTTTGAGTGTTCTGCAAAAATACAAAAAAGAGAACTGTTTACCAATAGACATTGTGGTGATAATTAGATAAAAATAGCAATGGTATTTTATCAAATTAATAAAAAAGCAGATCTATAAGCCGGATTCTGTTTCCGATAAATCGGAATCTTATCATTTATCTAGACAATCAATTGCTCAATTGTTCTATCTGCCTACCCTTTGAAATCGAGCGAGTAACTCTCAAACTCCAATTTACATGGCATTGCACCGCATAGAGTTTACCTGATTTCACTACAGCATTACCTGTACATTCTTTCTGTTGCACTTGTCCTATCCGCCTATGGCGAACGACGGATGTTATCCGCTATGCTACTCTTTGGTGTCCAGACTTTCCTTCCGCTTGTGGCGGACGATAAGACGATCTGCTTTGTGCAAATGTATGCAAATAAAAAACCCACTCAAAAGAATTGAGTGGGAAAATTGCTATGAAAAAGTGTTATTAATCTTTCAACTAATAACACTGCAAATATACGTACTTTTTATTATATTAATAACACAACATTTGTTAACAAATTAAAATTCGTTACGAAAACATATCTTTTACCTTTTCAAAAAATGATTTATCTGATTTTGAAGGGCTTGGTGTAAAGTTATCATCATCCATATTATTTTCAAAAAAGTGTTTTTGATCTTTTGATAAATTTTGTGGAGTCCAAACGTTAATATGAACCAATAAATCACCTGTTCCATATCTTTCAATACTTGGTAATCCTTTGCCTCTTAATCGTAAAATTTTTCCTGATTGTGTTCCTGATTCTATTTTAATTTTCACTTTACCTGTTACTGTTTCTATTTCTTTACTCGCTCCAAGAGCTACTTCAGGAAAACTTACATACAAATCATAATGTAAATTCATTCCTTCTCTAGACAAGGTTTTATGTTGAATTTCTTCAATTAAAACTAATAAATCTCCTGAAATAGAGTTGTTTCCAGGCGCTTCATTTCCTTTCCCTGTTACTTTTAATTGCACGCCATCTGATACTCCTGCTGGAATCTTAATCGATACGGTTTCTTCTTTCTGAACCATTCCGTTACTATCAGCTCCTTTTGGTTTATTATCTATTGATTGACCTGCACCATGACAAGTCGGGCAAGTAGTTGCAGTCTGCATCCTTCCTAAAATGGTGTTCGTCACTCGCATTACTTGACCTTGACCATTACAGGTTGAACATGTTTTAAAAGTAACGCCATCTGCTTTTACTTTTCTACGAATTTTAACTTTCTTTTCTACTCCGTTTGCAATATCTTCAAGGGTAACTTTAACTCGTATTCGCATATTGCTACCTTTTACTCTTGCTTGTCTAGAACCACCTCCTCCGAAGCCACCAAATTGACCTCCGAAGATATCACCAAACTGACTAAATATGTCCTCCATATTCATTCCGCCACCGCCAAAACCACCAAAACCACCTGCTCCTGCTCCACCATTTTCAAAAGCAGCATGACCGTATTGATCGTATCTAGCACGTTTGTTATCATCGCTTAATATTTCATAAGCTTCTGCTGCCAATTTAAATTTCTCTTCCGCTTCTTTATCTCCTGGATTTTTATCTGGATGGTATTGTATAGCTTTTTTGCGATATGCTTTTTTGATTTCAGCTTTTGTCGCTGATTTATCTATCTGAAGTATTTCGTAATAATCTTTTTTCATTAGTCTGAAAACTTCTATTTAAAGAAGTGTTTTTTTATTAATGTTGTATTGTTTTTATTGTCCAATAACTACTTTTGGATAACGTATGATTTTATCACCAAGTTTATATCCTTTTTCAATAACATCTACTATTTTCCCTTTCATTTTCTTTGAAGGTGCTGGTATTTGAGTTATTGCTTCATGAATTTCTGCATCAAAAACATCGCCTGCTTTTGCATCTACTACTGAAAGACCTTTTTGTTCTAAAGTAGTTTGTAATTTTTTATAAATTAATAAAACTCCTTTTCGTAGTTCTTCTGCTTCTTTGTCATCTTCAATATGTGTTAATGCTCTTTCAAAATCATCTAAAACTGGTAATAATACTGTCATTAATTCTTTATTGGCAGTGGCAAATAGTTCTATACGTTCTTTTGATGTTCTTCGTTTATAATTTTCAAATTCAGCAAATAGTCGCAAAAACTTGTCTTTTTCTTTTGCTATTTCATCTTCTAAATTGACTGTTTCTTTAGTATTTTCAGTGGTATTATCCATTTCTTTATTCTCCACTTCTTCTTTTATATTTTCTGTATTTTCTTTTTTGCTCTTCATAATTGTATTATTAATTCTAATAAATTAACAAATTCATTGCCATACTTAAATTAATGTCAATATGTCATAAAAAACCTCAAACTGTGCATTACAATTTGAGATTCTTTTTATTTTTTTTAAGGTGATGATTAGTCAATACGTTCAATTTTGGCTCCTATAGCGCGTAAACGCTTATCAATATCTTGATAACCTCTATCTATTTGTTCAATATTATGGATTGTACTTGTACCTTCTGCTGATAATGCTGCTATTAAGAGTGAGACTCCTGCTCTGATATCTGGAGAAACCATTTTTGTGGCTTTTAATTTTGATTGATGATTTAAACCTATAATTGTTGCTCTATGAGGGTCACATAATATAACTTGAGCGCCCATATCTATAAGTTTATCTACAAAAAATAAGCGACTTTCAAACATTTTTTGATGTATTAATACGCTTCCTTTTGACTGAGTTGCTACTACCAAAACAATGCTTAACAAATCTGGTGTAAATCCAGGCCAAGGCGCATCTGATATTGTTAATATTGATCCGTCTATATAGTTTTGTATTTCGTATGATTCTTGAGCAGGAATATAAATGTCATCATTTCGTTTTTCTAGTTTTATTCCTAATTTTCTAAAAACGCGTGGTATTTGACCTAAATTTTCCCAACTAACATCTTTTATTGTTAATTCAGATTTTGTCATGGCTGCCATTCCAATCCAACTTCCTATTTCTATCATGTCAGGAAGTATTTTGTGTTCACATCCTGTTAACGATTTGACACCTTCTATAATGAGAAGATTTGAACTTACTCCACTTATTTTTGCGCCCATTGAATTCAACATTTTACATAATTGTTGAATATATGGTTCGCAAGCAGCATTGTAAATACGTGTTGTTCCTTTTGCTAAAACTGATGCCATTAAAATATTGGCTGTTCCTGTTACTGACGCTTCATCAAGTAGCATATCAGTACCAAGTAATTCTGTAGCTTCAACACCATAAAAGCGTTCTTCTTTTTTATAGCGAAATTTAGCTCCAAGATTTATAAATCCTTCAAAATGCGTATCTAGTCTTCTGCGTCCTATTTTATCTCCTCCAGGTTGTGGGATATAGCCTCTACCAAACCTTGCAAGTAATGGACCTACTATCATAATTGAACCTCTTAATGAACTTCCATCTCGTTTAAACTCTTCTGATTCTAAATAGTTTAGATTTATATTGTCTGCTTGAAAAGTATAAGTGCTTTCAGCTATTTTTTTGATTTTAACACCTAATTCTCCTAGAATAAATATTAATTTATTAACATCTATTATGTTAGGAATATTACTAATTGTTATTTTATCTGCTGTTAAAAGTACAGCGCAAATAATTTGTAACGCTTCATTTTTTGCACCTTGAGGAGTAATACTTCCACTTAATTTATGACCTCCTTCTATTTTAAATGTAGCCATAATTACCTATATTTTTTTCTGTAATTTTTATTATTATTATTTCTGTGGTTTTTATGTTTTTTGTTGTTATTATTTGTTCGTTTGCGCAATAAAGATTGACTGTCTGCTAATTTTTCTTCTGTATTTCGCAAATCTATTTTACCATCAGAAAGTTCAAATAAATGTTTGAAAATAACATCATCATCTACAGTGTCTTTATTCCAATTCAAATAACATTTTTTCATATGATTGGCAATAACAAACAATAAGCCTTCTCTTTCTTCTCCTTTTTCCCAACTGTTGGCAATATCAATCATTGTTTGTATATTATTTCCATAAAAACGGTATTTAGATGCCGTTTTTGGATACGCAAGTGGTTCTGGTTTTGCTTGTAACTCTTCTCTAGAAGGTTGTGGATATGGAGATTCTGCCTTTAATTTAAAATCCGACATTATAAAGAGTTGATCCCATAATTTATGTTTAAAGTCTGGTACGTCTCTTAAATGTGGTTGTAAGTTTCCCATTACATCAACAATCGCTTTTGCCATTTTATTTCGCTCATCATCATCTTCTAAATTGATACAATGGTCTACTAATTTTTGTAGATGGCGTCCGTATTCTGGTATAATTAAATTGGGTCTATCAGAGTTATATTCTAATTCAAATGTCATATTATATTGGTGTTTATACTATCTTTTGTATGTTTCAAAAATAGTGTGTGCAAATTACGTCAATTTCGATAATATTGCAATATTAATTTTTTATAAAAAATGAACGGTAAAATTAACTTAGTATTGTAAGTTTTGCGAATTGTAACAAGAGTTTTTTTGTACCAAATTCTGCAAATTTTATAGCCGCTTTTTTGTTTGCTCCTGTTCCTTCTAAAGCAATTACCTCTCCTTTACCAAAGCGTTTATGCTCAACAATATTACCGACTGTAATGGCATTATCAAATAAATTTACTGAAGTTGTAGTCGTTGACTTTATTATTTTTTTTAAGTTTTTTGGAGGAACAAACTTAGTTGTAATTTTTTTCGGACTTTGTTTTGGTTTTGGATAATTTTTTCGTTGAGTTGGTTTTTTAAATCGAATTGTACTTTGTGATACATCATCAAAAAGGTCATCAGAAATAAACGTATTTTCTCTTATTGAGGGTTTTCTTCGTAAATATTCTAAATACTGTTCATCTATTTCTTCTATAAATCTACTTGGCTCACAATCAATCAATTTCCCCCAACGATAACGTGTTTCTGAATAACTTAAATACGCTTCTTTTTCGGCACGAGTTAGCGCAACATAAAACAATCTTCGCTCCTCCTCCAATTCACTTCGTGTATTCATACTCATTGCTGATGGAAACAAGGTTTCTTCTAAACCTACAATGTATACATAAGGAAATTCTAGTCCTTTTGACAAATGTATAGTCATTAATGAAACTCTTGGCTTATCATCTTTATTATCATTGTCTAAGTCAGTTAATAAAGCAACGTCTTCTAAAAAGAAAGCCAATGATGCATCTTCTTCTTTTTCTTTTTGAGTGGTAATAAAGTCTTTTATTCCGTTTAAAAGTTCTTGTACATTTTCTACTTTACTTACTGCCTCTGGCGTGCCGTCTGCTTCTATATTTTTAAGTATCCTTGTTTGGCGTATAACCAATTCTGTTACTTGAAAAGCGTCTTGTTTTTGGGCTTCTATCTGAAAATGTTGAATCATTGTTGCAAAATTATTCAGTTTCATTTTTGTTCCTGAATTAATTTTGATATCAATAGAATTGATGTTTTGAATAATTTCAAACAGCGATTTATTGTAATGATTTGCTGCTACTACTAATTTATCAATTGTTGTAGCGCCAATTCCTCTTGCAGGATAATTTATAACACGTTTAAGTGCTTCTTCATCATTAGGATTAATTAGCAAACGCAAATATCCTAATACATCTTTTATTTCTTTTCGTTGATAAAAGGATAATCCTCCATAAATTCTATAATCTATATCTTTCTTGCGCAATGCGTCTTCAATGGCTCTAGATTGTGCATTTGTACGGTATAAAACTGCAAAATTATCATTTGCTAATTGCTTGTTCATACTGTTTTCAAAAATAGAATCAGCAACAAAACGTCCTTCTTCTGCATCAGAAAAAGTACGCATTACTTTAATTTTTGAACCGTTATCATTGGCTGTCCAAATTTCTTTATCCAATTTGGTTTTATTTTTTTCAATGATGCTATTTGCTGCTTTAACAATATTACTTGATGAACGATAATTTTGTTCTAATTTAAAGATTTTGACATTATCATAATCTTTTTGAAAATTTAGTATATTTTGAATATTTGCACCACGAAAAGCATAAATACTTTGCGAATCATCACCAACGACACAAATATTTTGAAAACGATCGGCAAGTGCACGAACAATTAAATATTGAGAATGGTTTGTATCTTGATACTCATCAACCAAAATATATCTAAATCTATCTTGATATTTGGCTAATACTTCTGGAAAACGGGTTAATAACTCATTGGTTCTTAATAACAAATCATCAAAATCCATTGCTCCTGCTTTAAAGCATCGTTCTACATATTGATGGTATATTTCTCCCATTTTAGGGCGACTTGCCATTTTGTCGGCTTCTTTTAAATCAGGATTATTATAATACGCTTTAACGGTTATTAAACTGTTTTTAAACTGAGAAATACGTCCTAAAACTCGTTTTGGCTTGTATTTTTCTTTGTCAAGTTGTTTTTCTTTTATGATTGACGAAATTAATCGAACAGAATCTTGGGTATCATAAATTGTGAAATTAGAAGGAAAACCTAAATGATGTCCTTCTGAACGTAAAATTCGTGCAAAAACGGAGTGAAAAGTTCCCATCCATAAGTTTTTTGCCTCACTACTTCCAACTACTTTACCAATTCGAGCCTTCATTTCTCGTGCTGCTTTATTGGTAAATGTTAATGATAAAATATTAAAGGCATCAACTCCTTGTTGCATTAAATGTGCTATACGGTATGTTAACACACGAGTTTTACCAGAACCTGCTCCTGCAATGATAATCATAGGACCTTCTTTGTGTAAAACTGCTTGTTTTTGCGGTTCGTTAAGTTCGTTTAAGTAATTTGACAATTTATAATGTATTAGTTTTCAAAAATACAATGTCATTTGATGCGAAACAATAAAAGTTATTATATTTATTCACAATAAAAACCCATCTAAAAATTGATAACCATTGGTTATCACAATTAGATGGGTTTAATAAAAATAAGAAACTATTTTTATTATTCTGCCGTTTCTTTTTTACTAAATGTATAACGTACACCAACCATAAAAAGATCGGTAGTCATTTCATATGATACAGATGTTCCAGGTAATTCTCCTAATGGATTTGTAGCTGTAATTGCCATAGGATTCATTAATTTACCTTGTGTTGCTCCTCCACTTGAACCGTGATGATATACAGCATCTAAAGTAAAATTATTTGATGCTTCATAACTAAAACCGAATTGGTATGCATTTTTAATTATTGCTGTAGCTGAAACACTAAAAAATGCTAACTCATCTTTTATTGGGTTTGAACTATAAGTATATCCTAATCGTAAAGGCATTTTTTCTATTCCTTTATATTGAATACCTGCAGACAGCACATTCATATTTTGCCATCCAAAACCAGCAACAGAAGCTGTTGGAGTCCATCCAGATTTTGAAAAACCATTGGTATTTTCGTAATCAACCATTCTGTAATCTAATGCCAAATCAATTGCTTGGTTAGAATATCCTAATCCAAATGATAAAATTGCTGGATAATCCATATCAAAATTATTAGTTGATGTAGAATTATCAAGATGTGTATTCTTAAATTCAAACTCACTCAAATTTTGGTTTGTTTTATAAGAAACTCCTGCTTTAAATCCGTTTTTAGAATCATAAAAAACACCTAATTGCGCTCCAAAACCAGTTGCAGTTGCTTTATCAGAAACGGGATATCCTGCTGCATTTGGACTTGCTGTTGGATTTGGACCCAATTCTAAAGCTGCATAATTAAATGTTGGTTCAATACCAACTGATATTTTATCAGAGAGTTCGTAAGCCCAAGTAAAACCGATTTGCAACAACATATAATCTGACTGAATATGTCCGAAACCATTTGCTGCTTGTGGATAATTTATTGGATTAGAATTAGTAGTAGGATTAAAATTTCCACTTAAAGGATTATTCGCTTCTTCTGGAAAATCTACACCAAAACCACTGATACCAAAAACTGACGCTCCAAAAGTATGTTTACTATCACTGTTTCCCCAAACCATGCCAAATGCAGGCATTGGAGACATTCCTTTATTATCTTGAGTGCTACCACTAACTGCTGGAGATCCTGGAGCCATCATATTTTCAGGTAATGAAGAAGAAAGTATTGGAGAACCTGAAAATAATCCAAAATCAAATTTTATTATTTTATCATTAAAAGACGAAATAGACGCTGGATTCCACTGCAATGCACCCGAAATATCTATTGGTTGGGCTGTTGACGCTCCTCCCATTGACATATTAACAGTTCCTACTCCTTGCATCAAATGACCTGTTTGAGCAAATAAAGTTGTTGAAATTAAAAGAGCAAGTAATCTAAAAAAAATTGATTTCATAAATAAAAAATTTAAATTTGTATAAGTTCAATTATAAATTCAGTATTATTTTAAATGTACAACATATAACTATTGTAACATAAAAAAATATAAATTTATATAATTAAATATATTTGACGATACAAATTTAAATGTAATAATATTATTAAATAATGATAAATATCATTTAATTAAAAATAAATTATGTGAACTAAATAGCAATGTTTATTTTTGAATAAAATATAAAATAAAGAGAATGAATTTTACTAAAATTATAGATATTGTCAGTTATACAATACCTTCAATTGTAA
>CAMZLV010000027.1 GCA_947311835.1 uncultured Lutibacter sp.
AATAAAAAATGACTTAACAAACTATTAATCATTTAATTATTAAGAAAGTTTAGTTAAAAAAGTATGAGTTTGCCCTGGTACCGTTGGCGAGTAAGAAAACCAATAAAAAAAAATTCACTATATTTGACTGTGCGTAAAAGTTATAACATAACAACATCTAAGTTGGCTTTAAGTAGAACTACTGATTATGATAAATACTTTTCATCCGTTTAGTTAAAAAAAGATTTATAGCACAAAATTTGTATATTTGTTTAATAAAATAAAGGATTATGAGCACATTAGAATTAAAACAAGAACTACACGAGTATATCAATCAAGGTGATGAAAAATTTGTAAAAATGTTTTACGAAATGGCAAAAGCCTATAATCAACAATTGCAACAAGATAAATTAATTGCTGAATCCGAAGAAGATATAAAAGCAGGAAGAGTATATGATTTAGATGAAACTCAAAAAATCATCAAAAGTTGGGACGCTTAATAAAACCAATATTTTGGACAAATAGAGCAATAAAAGACCTAAAAAAAGTCAGAGAATTTTATATAGAAATTTACGGACTTGAAAAAGCAAAACAGTACACACAACAAATTTACGATGCAACTAAAATATTAGAAAATCCAAATTTTGATTTTGTTAAAATTGGAGCAGTTGATGAGTATTTTAGTCATTTAAAACACGAATATCGGAAGATTTACGAGCATTATTGTAAAATAACTTACCGAAAAGGAAAAGATAAAATTTACATCAATCGAGTTTTTGATATGCGACAAAATCCTAAAAAGAACAAATAAAAATCCACGCAAAACAAATCCGAATTTTTGCAAAAAGGCAAAAAAAACCGGCCCTGCTAGTTTGTAAATACTGGCTACAGTAACCAAAAAAAACAATAAAAAATATTTTACTATATTTGTCTGTGCGTAAAAGTTATAACATAACAATTACCAAGTTGATAGTAAGTAGAACTACTGATTATGATAAATGAGCAAAAATTATTTAGCAAGATTAACCACACGATGCAATCGTGCGGCAGCGAGGGTCCCTAAACCATTAAAAGTAAAAGCAGATGATTAAAAAAGTAACATTGTTAGTCTTATTGGTCTTTATTATTGGTTGTAAGCCTATTGAAAAAATATGGATGTATAAGGACACTGATTTAGTAGATCGACCCATTTCTACTACAGTTGATAATTTTGTTTGGGATGATAATATTCTAGGAGAAAGAGATTCAATACAGATTATAAATAAAGAAGAATTTATAGATCTTATCGAGGCTATAGATAAAAACAAAGAAGAAAATATAGATAGAATTATGAATTTTGAACCTCAATATGCTTTCGTAATGAAATATGATAATTTAAAAGACACTTTATATTTTGATTATACTTTTACATATGGTTATTTAGTTAAAAATAATCTTTTATTAAAAGACACGACAAAAAGGTTAAAACATTTTCTTATGACTAAGAAAGAATATAAACGGTTCTTAGAAAAAGATTATTATTATTACGAACAAAAATTTTCCCCCGCTCCCTAACAATGTCATTAAATTAAAGGTTTAAATACTTTGTTATCAGTAATTTAATTAGGTTTTTTTATTTATATATTTAACTGATTTTAAAACAGCACCAATACAAATTTCATTAAATTATTTAAGAGCTTTATATGCTAAATGGGGTTTTCTTTTAAAAAGATTATCAGAAAAAGAATTGGAAAAAACTTTTATCCATCCTGAAGGGAATAAAATAGTGTCATTAAAAGAAAATATTGGTGTTTATGCTTGGCATTATAAACATCATTATGAACATATAAATCAATTAATGATTCGAGAAAATTGGAAATAATTTATTTCCATTTTATATTACAACCGATACTTGGTTTTTGAACACTCTTATTTGCGCTGTTATTTAACAAACAATCTAAAGCATTTCGTATATCGTTTCCTGTAACTTCTACGCCGTTTTTAGGACGAGAGTCGTCTAATTGCCCTCTATAAACTAACTTCAAATCGGCATCAAAAACATAATTATCTGGAGTGCAAGCAGCATCATACTTTTTGGCAATTGCTTGAGTTTTATCATACAAATACGGAAAGGGATATTGCAACTCTTTAGCAACTTTACGCATCAATTCAGGACCATCTTGTGGATAATTTTCAACATCGTTAGATGAAATGGCTATAAATGTTATTCCTTTTATTTGATAGTCATTAGCAAGTCTAACTAACTCCTTATTTACGTGAATTACAAACGGACAATGATTGCATATAAAAAAAATGACTGTTCCTTTATTTCCTTTTAACTTTTGAAGTGACTTTTCTTGCTGTGAAACGGTATCAAAAAGTGTAAAATCTGGTGCAATTGTACCTAACGGAATCATATTTGATGGAGTTCTAGCCATTTTTGGTATATATTTTGTATGTTTATAAATTCAAAAGTACAAAAAATGAAAACATTACAACAATGGTTTGATGAATATGCAGAAAGTCATCAAAATAAAACCAATCAATTGATTCATTATATTTGCGTTCCTGCTATTTTTTTTAGTATTATCGGTATGTTAATGAGTATTCCAACAGATTTACTGACTCGTTTCTTAAATCTTAAAAATCAATTGATAGCCAATTGGTCTGTTGTGTTTATCCTACTTCTTTTGGTGTTTTATATACGTTTGTCGTTTTCAATGTTTTTTAAAATGCTTGTTTTTTCAATCATTTGCATCGTATTAAATTATTATTTAGGGCAAATAACACCCTTATTTTACACTTCTTTATCTATTTTTGCTTTGGCTTGGGTTGGTCAATTTTATGGTCATAAGATTGAGGGTAAAAAACCTTCATTTTTAAAAGATTTACAATTTCTATTGATTGGTCCTGCTTGGGTAATTAAAAAATTAACTTAAATAAAATTTAAACGTGAAAAACACTTTATTCCTACTATTCATTACGCTTTATTCATTTTCATTCGCACAAGAATCTGAAAGAATTAATAACGTTCAACTTTTAAATATCAATACCGAACTCGCAGAATTTGGCGTATCTTTTTATAAAAATGACGTTGTTTTATTTGTTTCATCAAAAAAAGATAGAAATTTGAAACGAAGAGATAGAAGTCATAATAGAATGCAATATTTAGAGTTTTATAAAGGTTTGATTAAAAACAATGGACAACTACAACTACAAGGGAAATATTCTTCTCAACAGTTTAATATAATTCATGAAGCAGATATTACTTTTACTGCTGATAAAAAATCAATTTATTTTACTTTAAATAATTTTGCAGAAATCCAATCTATAAAACAGTTTGAAAATAAAAAAGATAAAAAAAATATTTTAAGAATATTTAGAGCAAACATAGATGCTCAAGGCGATGCTACAAACATTAAACCTGTACCATTTAACGGAAAAAATTATTCTGTAAAAAATCCAGAACTAAGTACTGATGGAAAAACACTCTATTTTGTTTCTGATATGGAAGGTGGTTTTGGTAAATTTGATATTTATAAGGTATCCGTAAATGATGATGGAACTGTTTATGGAAAACCTGAAAATTTAGGTGCAACAATTAACACAAAATACAACGAATTTTTTCCGTTTTTAAGTAGTAGCAACGAGTTTTTCTTTTCATCAGATGGTCATGGAGGAGCAGGATTCTTAGACATCTTTAGCAGTACATTTGAAAATGGAACGTATTCAAAACCACAAAATGTAGACATTGTTAATAGTGAGTACGATGACTTTGCATTCGTTATAAGTCCAGCAAAAAAAATCGGCTTTTTTTCTTCAACAAGAAAAGGAGTTGGAAATGCTGATATTTATTCATTTAAAATTGACCAAGTTACTTGTGATCAGTTAATAACCGGAATAGTTAAAAACAAACTTACAAATAAAATTATTCCAAATTCAACAGTTGAATTATATACTAATAATGAACTAACAGAATCTACTATTACTGATGATAATGGTGCTTTTAAATTTAAAACCATTTGCGAAACTGACTATACGATTAACGCTTCAAAAGAAAAATATACAAATACAAGTTCAAAAATAACTACCTCTAATGAAGATGGATTTACTGAAAAATTAACATTAACTATTGAACCGCTTAAATGTCATCAAACTGTTGCAGGAATTATATCAAACAAAGATACAAATGCACCTCTAAAAGACATTGAGATATCGCTCTCATATAATGGAGAAATAATAGAAAAAACAACTTCAAATAGTGAAGGTTTATACAACTTTAACACAATTGCAAACTGTGATTCTAAATATATCGTAACCACTAAATCTGAAAATTATTCATCAAAAATTAAAAGTTTTATTACTTCTGATGTGTTAGACGCAGAAAACTATTTAGAGTTAAAACTAAATGAAAATCAAGAGTTTGTTACACGTCAAAATATTAAAATGATTAAAACAAATCCAATTTATTTTGATATTAATAAAGTTAACATCAATGTTGATGCAGCAATTGAATTGGACAAAGTTGTAACTATTATGAACAAATATCCTAATATAAAAATTGAATTAAATTCTCATACAGATAGTCGTGCTCCTGACGCATATAATATGGACTTATCTCAAAGAAGAGCAGCTTCAGCTGTAGCATATATCGTATCAAAAGGGATTGACCCTTCGAGAGTAACAGGAAAAGGTTATGGAGAAACACAACTTGTAAATAGATGTTCTAATGGAGTAAGATGTACAGAAGCTGAACATCAAGAAAATCGAAGAACAGAATTTATTGTAATCACCAATAAATGAAAATATTAAACCTTTATATAACCTTTTTATTGCTAATTTCAAGTAATGCGTTTTCACAAGAAAAAACAGATACAACAAGTTGTTTTCAGTTGATATCTGGAACGATAGTTGATAAAAATTCTGATGAAATCATCAAAAATGCTACTGTAAAATTATTTGACGGAAGTAAACTTATCAAAACAATCACATCTAGTAGTAAAGGTTCGTTTAATATTAAGGTAGATTGTGGTAAGTCGTATTATCTTCTTGTGCATAAGCCAGAATTTAACGAGACAAAAAAATCTTTTACTACGTCTAAT
>CAMZLV010000028.1 GCA_947311835.1 uncultured Lutibacter sp.
AAATCCTTATAATATTACCAATAATTGGTACACAGACCAAAACAATATGCAGCACTACGGAGTAGAAGTGTATGATAGAGCAACTATGCAATTTCAAAACCGTATTATTGATGACGGAGGTCACGGAGATTTAGGGTATGCTGTTGATGGAGATGAAGTTTATGTACAGTTTGCCGTAGGACAATCAGGTGTTTATATGCAAAAATTAAACGGAGGAGGCAACACGCAAGTTGTTACAGAACCAAATTATGATTTTTTTGCTACTGGTCACGTGTCTTGTAGAAACCTAAACCGTCCAGGATGGGCTTATATCACACAAACCAAAGCAAGTTCAACAAGTCAAATAATTGCCGTAAAATTAGATGACACAAATACCGTTGAGCATTTTGGTCATCATTTTAGTAGTGATAATAGTTATGATAAAGCGCCAATGGCTGTAGCGTCACCAAATGGAGACAAAGTTTGTTTTAAGTCAGATTTTGGCACTGCTCCAAATGATAATGATGTAGCCTATGATTTTATTGCGAGTGTAGTAAATAATACAGCGTCAGTTGAAGATGAACAATTAAATGTAATAAGCGTTTACCCAAATCCTGCAAATAATTTTATTAAAATAGAAGGTGTAAATAACATCAAAAATATTTCTATTTACAACGAACTAGGACAAGTTTTAAATACTGTAGATGTTGATACTAAAACCATCAATATATCACATTTAACACAAGGAATTTATTTTATTCGTATAGCCACTGAAAAAGGTTATTTGATGAAAAAACTAATAAAAGAATAGTTATTTAAGGTTGTATCTTCATTCGATATTAGCAAAAAAACACTCAAAAAAAAATAAATCTTTTGAGTGTTTTTTTATTTTGTAAAATCTGTATTTTACTCCACATTCTCAATCAAATACTCTAAAATATCAATTGCTGCTTTTGCAATTTTGGTTCCTGGACCAAAAACGCCAATTACACCAACATTAAATAAAAAATCATAATCTTGTGGCGGAATCACGCCTCCTGCAATTACCTTAATGTCTGCACGTCCGTAGTTGTTAAGTTCATCAATAACCTGCGGAATTAGGGTTTTATGTCCAGCAGCGAGTGATGAAACGCCCAAAATATGCACGTCATTTTCTACAGCTTGCTTGGCAACTTCTTTAGGTGTTTGAAAAAGTGGACTTATATCTACATCAAATCCTAAATCGGCAAAACTAGTAGCGACTACTTTTGCGCCTCTATCATGACCATCTTGACCCATTTTGGCAACCATTATACGAGGTCTTCGCCCATCTAAATCGGCAAATTTATCAGCCAATTCACTTGCTTTTTTAAAGTACTTGTCGTTTTTTATTTCTTTACTATACACACCTGAAATTGAATTAATTGTAGCTTTATATCTGCCGAAAACGGTTTCTAAAGCAGTTGATATTTCGCCTAAAGTAGCTCTATTTCTAGCTGCTTTTACTGCCAAATCTAATAAATTTCCTTCACTTGATTTCGCACATGCTGATAAATCGGCTAATGATTGCTGTACGGCTTCATTATTTCTGTTGGCTTTTAATTTTTTTAATCGTTTAATTTGTGAGTTCCGAACGGCATCATTATCTACTTCTAAAATGTGTAAATCATCTTCTTCTTTTAGTTCATATGCGTTGACGCCAACAATAATATCTTGTCCGCTATCAATACGAGCCTGTTTTTTTGCTGATGCTTCTTCAATTCTTAGTTTAGGAATTCCTTTTTCAATGGCTTTTGTCATTCCTCCTAATTCTTCAACTTCTTGCATCAATTTCCACGCGTCATTAGCAATAGCTTCAGTGAGTTTTTCTAGTTCATAACTTCCAGCCCAAGGATCAACAGTCTTGGTGATTTTTGTTTCTTCTTGAATGTAAATTTGTGTATTTCTTGCTATTCTTGCTGAGAAATCCGTAGGCAAAGCAATGGCTTCGTCTAAGGCGTTGGTGTGTAAAGATTGCGTACCGCCAAATGCTGCAGCCATCGCTTCAATGGTTGTTCTGGCTACATTGTTAAAAGGATCCTGTGCGGTTAAACTCCATCCACTTGTTTGGCAGTGCGTTCTTAATGCCAATGATTTTTGATTTTGTGGATTAAATTCTTGTACAATTTTTGCCCAAAGCATTCGTCCTGCTCTTAGTTTGGCTATTTCTCTAAAATGATCCATGCCTATTGCCCAAAAAAATGACAATCTTGGTGCAAAATCATCAATTTTCATTCCTGTTTTTAAGCCAGTTCTAATGTATTCTAAACCATCAGAAAGTGTGTATGCTAATTCAATTTCAGGAGTTGCTCCTGCTTCTTGCATATGATATCCAGAAATAGAAATACTATTAAATTTAGGCATAAATTCAGTAGTATATTTAAAAATATCAGCAATAATATGCATAGATGGCGTAGGAGGATAGATGTAGGTATTTCGTACCATAAACTCTTTTAACACATCATTTTGAATAGTTCCTGAAAGTTGATTTAGGTCAACACCTTGTTCTTCTGCAGCAACAATATAAAAGGCTAAAATGGGTAATACAGCGCCATTCATTGTCATTGATACAGACATTTTATCCAATGGAATTTGGTTAAACAAAATCTTCATATCTTCAACGGTATCTATGGCAACTCCTGCTTTTCCAACATCACCTTGTACGCGTTCGTGATCAGAATCATAACCACGATGTGTGGCTAAATCAAAGGCAACTGATAATCCTTTTTGTCCTGCTTTTAGGTTTCTTCTATAAAAGGCATTGCTCTCTTCAGCAGTTGAAAAACCTGCATATTGACGTATTGTCCACGGTCGGCGAACATACATAGTAGAATATGGACCTCTAAGGTTTGGAGCAATTCCTGCAACAAAGTTTTCGTGACTAAAATCTTTTACCTTTTGCCGTTTACCTTTTATCTCAATATGTTGTATGTCTTTACGCTTCATTCTTCAATCGTTCTTGTTCCAGTTTTTCAGCCAATCGTTTTGCAATAATAGGCTCAATAAGTGTTTTTCTAGGTTTTGTTTTTACGAATGGATACAATTCAATGGTTTCATTCATTTTATCATCCATATTTGGATGTTTGTTTGTTCCTAATAAAATCAATTCTTCGTTGTTAAACTGTGTTTGTTCTTTCGCTGTATTTTCTTTTATTTTTCTTTGGATGGTTCCATCTTTGAGTTGTTTTAAAAAACCGCCACCTTTTTCAATACTTTTAAAAATTTCTAATGCTTTTTCGGCTATTTCTTTGGTCAATGATTCTATATAATAACTGCCTTCAGCAAAATTTTGAGCATTTTTAAAATAACTTTCCTCTTTCAGTATTAATAATTGATTACGAGCGATGCGTTCTCCAAACTCATTTTTTTTGTGATATATTTCGTCATACGAAACATTGCTAATGGTGTCTGCTCCACCTAAAATAGCACTCATGCATTCGGTTGTAGTGCGTAGCATATTACTATTGTAATCATAGAGTGTTTTATTTCTCAGTGTAGGTTTTACAAAAATATGTGCGTCAATAGTTGTATTGTATTCGTTAACTAATTGTTGCCATAAGTGGCGAAATGCTCTAAGTTTGGCTATTTCAAAAAAGTAGTTGCTACCAATGGCGAAATTAAAATTTAGTAGAGTTTGATTGGATATTTTGTTGTCTTCTATGGCATTTAAATATTCATTTCCATGTGCTAAAGCATAGGCAACTTGCTGTATGCTATTTGCTCCTGCATTTTGATAATGCGCAACGTTTATTTGTAAAAAAGTACTGTTTTTTTTACTGATAGTGTTTAGTATTTCAAAATCACGGTTTAAATTGTAAAACCAGTTTCCTGTTTTTGCAAGGTTTCCAATAATATCTATATTTAAGAAAAAGGGTTTCTTTTTTTTGTGATTTACTAGTTCGGCACAAAAATTTTCTGATAAAAAATGGAGTTGGAAGTGTAGTTCACAATCAATATTTTTTAATGTAGTTGCTATATTAAAAGGCGTATCAGCAATAAATAAAATACTATTTGCTCCTCTTTTTAAAGCGTCTGTTGCTAGGAAATTAGCGGTTTTTTCATCTGAAATAAAAATAGATTGACAAATAGCAAATTCTTGTGGAATATTTGGGATGTCAATTCTATCATAATCGTCTTGATGATAAAATGGTTTGATTGTTATTCCTTCGTTAGTTTGAGTAAGTAAGGTTTGGTTATAATCAGCACCTTTTAAGTCAAATTGTATTTTTTGTTTCCACTGTTTTGCAGAAACCGAAGAGAAATCATCAAATAAAAATTCACTCATTTTGGTTCGGATTATTGTTTTATAAAATTTAACTAACAACTAACAACTAACAACTAACAACTCACTACTCACTACTCACTACTAATTGTATCATATTCTATAATAAAAATTTCTTCATTTTCTTTTTTCATCTTATATTTTTCTCTAGCAAATTGGTCTAAACTTTTTGGGTTTTGAAGGTCTTTAATTTTTTTTCTATCTTTTTCAATTTCCGATTGATAGTATTTTTTATCCTTTTCCAATTTGTCTAATTCAGGATTTAGCGTTTTGTAATGGAATAAGTATGAATTTTCATCAATAAAAACAATCCAAACAATAAACACCAACGAAATGAGTATAAAAGGATTGCTCAATATTTTGAAGGTTTTATTTTGTGAGATTTTTTTAGGCACCATCATTCGCTAGTTTTTCGGCAATTACAGTCCTTACAATGTCAATGGCAACAGTATTGTATCTATCGTTTGGAATGATAAT
The DNA here is from genome assembly GCA_947311835.1 of uncultured Lutibacter sp. GTDB lineage: Bacteria > Bacteroidota > Bacteroidia > Flavobacteriales > Flavobacteriaceae > Urechidicola. The sequence continues at coordinate 4,757 of CAMZLV010000028.1, forward strand.
ATCAGCAAAGTTTTTTGTTGGTTCAATAAACTGATTGTGCATTGGCTTTAAGGTGTCTTGATAGCGGTTTATAACTTCATTTATGTCACGACCTCGTTCTTGAGTATCACGTTTTAAACGGCGAATTAAACGTTCGTCAGCATCAGCATGAACAAATATTTTAATATCACATAAACTTCTTAATTCAGGATTATTAAAAATCAAAATGCCTTCAATAATTGTTACTTTTTTAGGATGTGTTTTAATAGTGTCTTTAGATCGGTTATGCGTAACAAAAGAATAGATCGGTTGTTCAATGATTTGATTGTTTTTTAATTCTTTTAGTTGCTTTACTAACAGTTCAAAATCTATTGATTTTGGATGGTCAAAATTGATTTTTGTACGTTCTTCAAAAGTTAAATTATCAGTGGCTTTATAATATGAGTCTTGTGATATTACACTAACTTCATTATTAGGTAACTGATTTATAATTTGATTAACAACAGTTGTTTTTCCACTTCCTGTTCCTCCTGCAATACCAATAATTAACATACTTAAATAATTTTTGTAAGCAAATTTACAAATCTCAATTGAAATTAACGGCTTCTCCTCTTAAAAATACGGTTTCAATTTTGTTTGAACCAAAATTGTAAGGGATACTCGCAATTGATTTTATAGGTTTTGTAAGGATTAAGTTTGCTGTTTTTCCTTTAGTAATTGAACCTGTTGTTTTATCTAAATTCATAGCATAAGCGCCATTAATAGTAGCTGCATTTATTACTTCTTTTGGTGTCATATTCATTTTGATACAAGCAGTTGCAACAACAAAATTCATATTGCCACTTGGTGTTGATCCAGGATTGTAATCTGTTGCTAAAGCGAGCGGAAGTCCTGCGTCAATCATTTTTCTTGCAGGAGTGTAAGGGATACTTAAAAAATAGGAGCAACTTGGCAATGCAACAGGCATTGTTTGCGTGTTTTTTAGACTTGTAATATCCTCTTCGGTCATAATTTCTAGATGATCGACTGAAAGCGCATTATGCGATACGCCAACTTGAACTCCTCCGATACTTGTAAATTGATTAACGTGTATTTTAGGTGTTAATCCATACTTTTTGCCTTCTTTTAAAATGTAGTCAGTATCCTCAGCAGTAAAATAACCTGTTTCGCAAAATATATCGACAAATTCTGCTAATTTTTCTGCTGCAATTTTTGGCATTATTTGATTGACCAGTAAGTCTAAATATCCTTGTTTGTTGTTTTTGTATTTTGATGGAATTGCATGTGCGCCTAAAAATGTTGCTTTTATTTCTATAGGATAATTTTCTTTTAACCGTTTTATAACGCGTAGCATTTTTAATTCAGCATCAAGAGTTAAACCGTAACCTGATTTTATTTCAACTGCTCCTGTACCTAAAGTAATTACTTCTTCTAGTCTAATTTTACTCTGTTGGTATAATTCTTCTTCGGATAAGTTTTGTAATTTTTTTGCTGAATTTAAGATTCCGCCTCCTTTTTTAGCAATTTCTTCGTAAGATAAGCCATTGATTCTATCTACAAATTCTCCTTCACGATTTCCTGCATAAACGATGTGTGTGTGTGAATCGCACCAAGAAGGTAATATCATTTTGCCTGAAGCATCAATGGTTTTGTCAACTTTTGTTTTAGGGCAGTCACTCATCAATCCAAAGTCAAAAATTAAACCGTCTTTTATTAATAAAAAGGCGTTTTTTATACTTGGTAATTCCTTCATTTCTTTTCCTGATACAAAAGAAACAGGTTCATTGCGTACTTGAATTAATTCTTTGATATTAATAAATAGAGTGCTCATTAAAATAAATTGTTTAGCAATTGATCGTCAACAATAATTGGAATTGTAACTTTTAAGTTTGGTGTACGTTCCATTTCACGTTTTACAGCAAATAATGCTTCTTCGTTTCGAGCCCAACTTCTGCGTGCTATTCCGTTATTAACATCATAAAACAACATGCTTTTTAAGCGTTCTTCAGCTTCTTTTGAACCGTCTAAAAGCATTCCAAAACCGCCATTGATAACTTCTCCCCAACCAACGCCACCGCCATTGTGAATAGAAACCCAAGTTGCGCCTCTAAAACTATCGCCAATTACATTGTGTATTGCCATATCTGCAGTAAATTGACTTCCGTCATAAATATTTGAGGTTTCACGATAAGGAGAGTCTGTTCCGCTAACATCATGATGATCACGTCCTAAAACTACTGGTCCAATTTTACCGCTAGCAACAGCATCATTAAATGCTTTGGCTATTTTTACGCGCCCTTCAGCATCAGCATATAAAATACGAGCTTGAGAGCCAACAACTAATTTGTTTGTTTTAGCATTTTTAATCCATGTTATATTGTCTTGCATTTGCAATTGAATTTGTTTTGGAGCATTTTCCATTATTTTTTGTAAAACTTCGCCTGCAATTTTATCAGTTAGATCTAAATCTTCTGATTTTGCTGAAGTACAAACCCATCTGAAAGGACCAAAACCATAATCAAAACACATAGGTCCTAAAATATCTTGAA
>CAMZLV010000029.1 GCA_947311835.1 uncultured Lutibacter sp.
ATATAGGTATCTACCAAAAAAGGTTATCTGAAATTATTAATATGATTATAGAAATTGAGTTGCCATTACTACGAAATGTTGATGTTTCAAAAACTAATAAAATAAAACAACTTCTATATATTATTTCACAAGCTGTTCCTTTCAAACCTAATATTAGTAAACTTTCTGAAAAAATTGGAATAACAAGAAATACACTAATAGAATATATGAAACACCTTAATGATGTTAATATTTTAAATACATTAGATAAAAATTCTTTTGGTGTAAGTCTGTTGCAAAAACCTGAAAAAATTTATTTAGAAAACACAAATATAGCTTATGCATTAAGTGATTCTGCATCAAACATTGGTAATATTAGAGAGACTTTTTTTCTCAATCAGTTGCATCATCATCATAAAGTTACTTACCCAAATCAAGGCGATTTTTTAATTAATAACACTCTTTTATTTGAAATTGGTGGAAAAAATAAAAACAATCAACAAATTAAAAATATTGAAAACTCTTATATTGTCTCTGATGGAATTGAAATAGGAAGTCATAATAAAATTCCTCTTTGGCTTTTTGGCTTTTTATATTAATAAGACAGTGATAAAATGAGTACTTATCTAATTGAATCAAGAGGTAAGATTACGGCGAATAATTTTACAATCCGTACTTTTTTGCCCGTTTAGATGCGCATCAAATGACTTTAGAATCGTTTTTTAAGAATTTCGAATCCTAAAAAAGCAGTTAGATTTTTTGATTTTGGTGCAAATAAGATGTATCTTGCATCAAGATATAAATTCTATGCAAACAATTAGAAAATCGATAACATTTACACGTCAGCAAAATGACTGGATAAAATTACAACTAAAAAAAGGTGATTTCACCAATGATAGTGAATATATTCGTAATTTAGTACGAAAAGATCAACAGCAACATTTAAAACTAATGGAACTAAAAAATGCTATTGATGATGGTTTTAAAAGTGGTGTTAGTTTAAAATCAATTTCAGATATCGTCAAAGAAGTTGATAATGGGTTGCTATAAATTATCTGGTGCAGCGTCAAATGATATTGCTGGCATCTATAAATTTGGCATTCATCAATTTGGCTTAACGCAAGCAAAAAAATATCTTTCACTTTTAGAGAAGTTTCTCAACGAATTGGCTGAACGACCTGAATTAGCAAGAGATGCTACGCTATTTGCTAACAACCTACATTATTACAATTTTAAATCACACATTATTTTTTATCTTTTTGATGGTGATAATTCCATTTTTGTGATTAGAATATTGGGAAGTAGAATGAGCTTTATTGAGCATTTGTAAATTATTACACACAAGCATCCCAAATAACATCATTAGGTACTGGCGCAGTTACAACAATCATTTCTTTACTCACAGGATGTGTAAATTTAATTTTACGAGCATGTAAATGGATGCTTCCATCTTTATTACTACGCTTAGCGCCATATTTTAAATCACCTTTTATATAAGCGCCAATATTCGCTAATTGACATCTAATTTGATGATGACGACCCGTTTCAAGGTCTATTTCAAGCAAAAAGTATGAGTCTAATTCTTTGATGATTTTATAATGCAATATTGCTTTTTTAGAACCTTCCGTTTCGGTTTTAAACGCTGTAGATTTATTGTTTTTAGGATTTTTTTTAAGAAAATGAACAAGCGTATCTTGCTCTTTTATAGGTTTGTTTTTTACAATTGCCCAATACGTTTTGTTAATTGTTTTTTCACGAAGCATTTTGTTTAGCCGCTCCAAGGCTTTTGAAGTTTTTGCAAAAATAATAACGCCAGAAGTAGGTCTGTCTAGACGATGTACAACGCCAAGATACACATTGTTAGGCTTGTTGTATTTGACTTTGATATATTCTTTTACAACATCGCTCAAGGGTTTGTCACCAGTTTTGTCGCCTTGTGTAATATCTCCAGCACGTTTATTGACAATAATAATATGATTGTCTTCGTGTAAAATTTGGATATTGTGTTTTGTAGAATGCATTGTAAACTCTCAGTCAATTGTTGTTAAGTTGATTTCAGTCAATCAAGTCGAGCGCAGTCGATACTTATTTGAAGTTGTCAGCAACGTTTATATTAATCTGCTCAATAAACTTTAAAACTTCATTTTTTCCCATTTCTGTTTCCGATGAAGTTGCAAAATGAGTTGGCACACTCTCCCAAGTCTTTAAAAGTTGTTTTTTGTATTTGGTCAAGTTTTTATTCAATGCTGAACTTCCCAATTTGTCGGTTTTAGTAAAAATTATTGCAAACGGAATACCATTTTCACCTAAAAACTGCATAAATTCTAAATCAATTTTTTGAGGTTCATGTCGCGAATCTACCAATACAAATGTGCATACTAACTGTTCTCTTTTTAAAAAATAATCTTTTATAAAGCTTTGAAATGTTTTTCTTTTACTTTTTGAAACTTGCGCATAGCCATATCCAGGTAAATCAACCAAAAACCATTCATCATTAATTTTAAAATGATTGATTAACTGAGTTTTTCCTGGTTTTCCTGATGTTTTTGCTAATTTTTTATGATTTGTCAGCATATTAATCAACGATGATTTTCCAACGTTAGAACGCCCAATAAATGCATATTCAGGAATTTTTTCAGCAGGACATTTAAAAACATCTGTATTGCTGATGATAAATTTTGCGGTATTTATTTTCACTTTTTTAAAGGTTACGTTCGGCAAACCACTTTTCTAAAATTTCATTGAATTTATCAGGATGTTCCATCATTGGTGCATGACCACATTTATCAATCCAAAATAAATCAGAATCAGGAAGTAATTTATTAAAATCTGTAGCAACTTCTGGTGGAGTTACTTCATCTTGTTTCCCCCAAATTAAACAAACAGGAACATTCATTTTAGGAATATCTTTCGCCATATTATGGCGTATTGCACTTCTTGCCATAGAAAGTGTTTTTAGCACTTTCATTCGATCATTTACCATTTCAAAAAGGTCGTCAACCATTTGTTTAGTAGCAATTTTCGGATCGTAAAATACGGCTTCAACTTTTCCTTTTATGTATTCATAATCACCACGTTTAGGGTACGAGTCGCCCATAGATTTCTCGTACAAACCAGAACTGCCAGTTAGCACCATTGCTTTAACGTGTTTTAGGTTGTGTTTAGCAAAATATAAAGCGATATGACCGCCTAATGAGTTGCCTATAAAAATAACGTTGTCTAAATTTTTATAAGTAATAAAATCTTTTATGTGTTTTGATAAATGCTTAACATTTGTTTTTATCAAAGGCAGTGTATATACAGGTAATTCAGGAATTAGCACTTTATAACCTTTTTTTGAAAAACAAGAAGTAATACCGTCAAAGTTACTCATAGCGCCCATCAAACCGTGTAAAACAACGATTGGTTGACCTTCTCCAACTTCAATATAATTAAACTTTCCTTCTTTTTTAAGTGTGTAACTCATAGTTTCATAATCTCAATTATGTCGATTGCCAAAAATAGACAATTTATAGCAAAATACGATTTTTTATTGATATCAAATTCATTTTTTAATCAAATTATACGTGATGTCTATCAATGAGATACTTATCTAATAATTACAGAAAATAAAAGTTATTAACAAAAGTGGTAATATGTGGTAAAAAGTGGAAATTATTTTTTATTTTTGAAAATAATTTAGACCGTAAAATGATTAACTTAATTGGAACATACGAATGTAAAGCAGATGTCAAAGGGCGTTTGATGCTTTCCGTTGCTTTAAAAAAGCAATTAGCCTCTGTGTTGCAAGATGGTTTTGTGTTGAAAAGAGCTGTTTTTCAGCCTTGTTTAGAATTGTATCCTATGCAGGAGTGGAATGATATGATGCGTAAAATCAATAAGTTAAACCGATTTGTAAAAAAGAACAACGATTTTATAAGACGTTTTACTGCAGGTGTAAAAATAGTTGAGTTAGATGCTTCAGGAAGATTGTTGATTCCTTCTGATTTGCAAAAATTTGCAGGTATTAAAAAGGAACTTGTTTTGTCTTCAGCGGTAAATATTATCGAAATTTGGGATAAAGAACGCTATGAAAAAGCAATTGATGATGCTACAGTAGATTTTGGCGAATTGGCTGAGCAAGTTATGGGTAATTTAACTGATGATGAAGATGGAATATCATAATCCTGTATTGTTAAGCGAGAGTGTAGATGGTTTGAATATCAAATCAGACGGCATTTATGTTGATGTGACTTTTGGAGGAGGAGGGCATTCAAAAGAGATATTAAATCGATTAGGAAAACATGGAAAGTTGTTTGCTTTTGATCAAGATCAAGATGCGCAAAAAAACGCGATTGATGATGAAAGATTTGTGTTGATTCTGGAAAATTTCCGATTTATAAAACGGTTTTTGCGTTTTTATGGAGTGAAGAAAGTAGATGGTGTTTTGGCTGATTTAGGAGTTTCATCTCATCAATTTGATGAGGCGGAACGCGGTTTTTCAACACGTTTTGATACTGATTTAGATATGCGAATGAATCAAAACGACACGTTATCTGCCTATAAAATCATTAATCATTATGCTGAAGAGCAGTTGAGTTCGGTACTGTTTAATTATGGTGAATTGAGAAATGCTCGTGCGATGGCTAAAATGATTGCAAATGCACGTTTAGATAAAAAAATAAAAACCAGTTTTGAGTTGAAAGAAGTGTTACAATCATTTTTGCCTAAAGCGAAAGAACATAAAATTTTGGCTCAAATTTTTCAAGCAATACGAATAGAGGTTAATCAAGAATTGGAGGTGTTGAAAGAGTTTTTAGAGCAAATACCTGAATTGTTGAATGATGATGGACGATTGAGTGTGATTTCATATCATTCGTTAGAAGATAGATTGGTAAAGCGATTTATAAGAAACGGACAGTTTGAAGGTGAACCTGAAAAAGATTTTTATGGAAACTTTGAAGTTCCGTTAAAAAAAGTAGGAAAACTGATAGTACCAACAAGAGAAGAAATAAAGCAAAATAACAGAGCGCGAAGTGCAAAATTAAGAATTGCAACAAAAGTGTAAATGGGAAAAGTGAAACAAAGCATATATGATGTTTTAAGAGGTAAATTCTTTGTGAGCGAAGATGCTTTTAAAAATTGGCGGATCATTATTTTCGTTGTTATTCTTCTGTTATTTATGATTTCTAGGTCGCATAGTACTGATAAGAAGGTGTTGAAAATTGCAGAACTGAATAAAGAAATTAGGGAGTTGAAAGCAGAGTTTGTTGATACTCGAACAAAAGTCACAAGGCTTGAATTAGAGTCTGAAATACAAAAAAAAGTAGTCAAGCGAGGATTGCTACCATCAAAAAATCCTCCAAAAAAAATTAAAGTAATAGCGCAAAAAATAGAATAAAATTGGCAACACAAAAAAAGAACATATTAAATAGATTGTACGTTTTCTTTGGCTTTTTGACTCTTTTTTTTATTGCAATTATTTTAAAACTCACCAATATTCAATACGTTGAAGGTGAGAAATACCGAAACCTTTCAGAAAAAAGAACAATAAAAAACGATACCATTCATGCCAATCGCGGTAATATATATGCTGATGATGGTAGTTTGTTGGCGACCTCTATGTCGCGTTATGAAATACGGATGGACGCTTCAAAGCCTGAAGATAATGCTGTTTTTGAAGAGAACATTCAAGGTCTTTCTGTTGCATTATCTAAAATGTTAGGTAAAACACCTGATTATTTTGTGCGTTTAATTCGTAAAGCAAGAAATAGAAAGCCTATACCGAATAAATATTTGTTGATTGCTAGAAATATTGGCTATTTAGATTATCAGAAAATGAAAACTTTTCCAATTTTTAATTTGGGAATGTATAAAGGAGGTTTTATTGCAAATCAATCTACAAAACGTGAACATCCTTTAGGTAAAATAGCTGAACGAACTATCGGTTATGATGATTATAGAGGTGCTCCAGGAATTGAAGGTGCATATAAAAAATATTTAAGAGGTAAACTTGGTTGGAGATTAAAGCAACGAATTTCACAAGGACAATGGAAACCAATTAACGATAGTAATGAGTTGGAGCCGCAAGATGGACGCGATATTGTAACAACTATCAATGTAAATATACAAGATATCGCACATCATTCTTTGTTGAGGAAGTTAGAGTATTATCAAGCAGAACACGGCTGTGTTGTGGTGATGGAAACAAAAACAGGCGAAATCAAAGCAATTTCAAATTTAGGAAGAGGGAGTAATGGTAAGTATTATGAAAAAAGAAATTATGCTATTTGGGAATCGCACGAGCCTGGATCGGCATTTAAAGTAATGTCAATGGTTGCAGCGTTAGAATTACAAGCCATAGATACAAGTACAGTTGTTGATACAGGTAATGGAAGGTATAGAATGTATGGAAGATATATTAATGATTCGCATCGTGGAGGTTATGGTAAAATTTCTGCAGCTCGTGCTTTAGAGGTGTCATCAAATATTGGTTTTGCAAGGTTAATTGACGAAAAATTCAATAAAAATCCAAATAGATTTATCAATCAGTTGAAAAAAATGCATTTGAATAAACCGTTAGGTTTACCTTTAAAAGGTGAAGGAATTCCTGAAATTCCTGCTCCTGGAGATAAAAAATGGAGTAAAAACGCCTTGCCTTCTATTGCGTATGGATACAACTTAAGATTAACGCCTTTGCAAACGCTTACTTTTTATAACGCAATTGCTAATGATGGTAAGATGGTAAAACCTCGATTGGTTAAAGCAATTAAATCTTGGGATCAAAAAGTAATGGCTTTTGAGCAAGAAGTGATTGATAGTAAAATTTGTTCGCAGCAAACAGTTGATAAGGTGAAAGTAATGCTAAAAAATGTAGTTGTAAGAGGAACTGCCGAAAAATTATATTCCAAAGAGTTTTCAATGGCAGGAAAAACGGGTACAGCACGAACTGAATATTGGATGGATGATTGGGAAGAAAACAAGCGTTACATTTCTTCATTTACAGGTTATTTTCCTGCTGATAATCCTAAGTATTCGTGTATTGTGGTTATTCATAAGCCAAATTTAGAAAAAGGATATTATGGTGCTGATGTTTCAGGGCCTGTATTTAAAGATATTGCTCAAAAAATTTATACAGACGCTCCTCTTTTAAAAGAAATTGAGAATATAGAACCGCAATTTACAACTGTTGATAAGGATTTTGATAAGTACAACAATTTTTCTGATAGAAAATTGAAAACGATACCGAATGTTAAAGGAATGGTAGGAATGGATGCAATTTCTTTGTTAGAAAATTTAGGATTGAAAGTGAAAACTACAGGAAATGGAAAGGTTAAAAATCAATCAATAAAAAAAGGAGAACGTCTTAAAAAAGGAACTGTTATAAAATTAGAATTAACTTAATGAAATCGTTAAAAGACATATTATATAAGGTTGCTGTAAACAAAGTTTATGGCGCAACAACTATTGCTGTTGTTGACGTTATTTTTGATTCTCGAAAAACAACTCAAAATTCATTATTTGTTGCGCAAAAAGGTGTTACGGTTGATGGTCATAAATATATAGAAACAGCCATTAAATCAGGTGCTATTGCTATTGTTTGCGAAGATTTACCAGCAAATTTAGTTGAAGGTGTTACTTATATTCAAGTGTCTGATTCTAATAGCGCATTGGCAATTATAGCTTCTAATTTTTATGATAATCCTTCTCAAAAATTAAAATTAATAGGCATTACAGGAACGAATGGTAAAACTACCATTGCAACTTTGTTGTATGATTTATTTAAAAAATCTGGTTTTAAAGTAGGATTACTTTCAACGGTAAAGATATTGGTTGATGAAACAGAATATGCAGCAACGCATACAACTCCTAATTCTGTTTCAATCAATCATTATTTAAATGAAATGGTACACGATGGTGTAGATTACTGTTTTATGGAGGTAAGTTCACATGGAATTCATCAAAAAAGAACAGAAGGACTTCATTTTTCTGGAGGAATTTTCACCAATTTATCACATGATCATCTCGATTATCACGCAACATTTGCTGAATATAGAGATGTAAAGAAATCATTCTTTGATAGTTTGCCTAAAACGGCTTTCGCATTGGTAAATGAAGATGATAAGAATGGAAATATCATGCTACAAAATACAAAAGCAAAGAAATTATCCTATGCTTTAAAATCTATGGCAGATTATAAAGTAAGGATTCTTGAAAATCGTTTTTCAGGAATGTTATTAACTATTGATAATGCTGAAGTTTGGGTAAAATTAATAGGAAGTTTTAATGCATATAACCTTTTAGCAATATATGCTACGGCAGATTTGTTGGGTTTAGAAAAAATGGAAACATTACTTGTTTTAAGTGAGTTGGAGAGTGTTTCGGGAAGGTTTCAATATTTTATTTCTGATACAGGAATTACAATAATAATTGATTATGCACATACGCCAGACGCTCTAAAAAACGTATTGGAAACCATAAATGATATCCGTACAGGAAATGAAAAAGTAATTACTGTAGTTGGTTGTGGAGGCGATAGAGATAAAACAAAACGCCCAAAAATGGGACATATCGCTTCGTTTTTAAGTACGCAAGCAATTTTTACTTCGGATAATCCTAGAACTGAAAACCCTCAAACGATTATTGATGAAATAGAAGCAGGAGTTTCACCTGAAAATTATAAAAAAACCCTTTCGATTTCAGCAAGAGAACAAGCAATAAAAACGGCTGCTAAATTCGCTGAAAAAGGAGATATTATCCTAATTGCAGGTAAAGGACATGAAACATATCAAGAAATAAATGGAGTAAAATCTGATTTTGATGATTATAAAAAAGCAAAACAAATATTAAAAGAATTAAACAAATAAGATGTTATATTATTTATTCGAATATATAGAAAATCAGTACCATTTGGCAGGCGCAGGACTCTTTCAGTTCATTACCTTTAGAGCTGCATTGGCATTTATTTTTTCATTGACAATTTCTACAATTTATGGTAAAAAAATCATCAACTACTTACGAAAAAAACAAGTAGGAGAAACCGTTAGAGATTTAGGGTTAGAAGGACAAAACGAAAAAGGAGGAACGCCAACAATGGGTGGAATTATCATCATTTTGGCAACTTTAATCCCTGTTTTGTTGTTTTCTAAATTAGAAAATATATACATCATAATACTGATTATCACTACGTTGTGGATGGGAGTTATTGGTTTTGCTGATGATTATATGAAAATTCTTAAAAAAGATAAGGAAGGTTTAAAAGGGCGCTTTAAAATATTAGGACAAGTAGGATTAGGAGTAATAGTAGGTTCTATGCTTTATTTTAATGACAATGTAACTATTAAAGAAGAATTACCGCAAGGTGTTGTACAAATTGCTCAAAACGGCACTCCAAAAGTTTTTGGTGAAGCCCATAAATCAACAAAAACAACCGTTCCGTTCTTTAAAAATAACGAATTAGACTATTCAAGTGCGCTAAGTTGGTTGGGCGATGGATCTGAAAAATATTCGTGGATTGTGTTTATTTTAGTTGTAATATTCATCATTACAGCAGTATCTAATGGTGCAAATCTTACGGATGGCATTGATGGTCTAGCAGCAGGTTCTTCAGTAATAATTGTAGGTACACTTGGTGTTTTTGCTTGGATTTCTGGAAACATAATTTTTGCCGATTATTTGGATGTTATGTATATCCCAAATTCTGGTGAAATGGTAATTTACATCAGTGCTTTTGCAGGTGCTTTAATAGGTTTTTTGTGGTACAATACCTATCCAGCACAAGTGTTTATGGGAGATACGGGAAGTTTAACAATAGGAGGAATTATCGCAGTTTTAGCAATTGCAACTCGAAAAGAATTAATGATTCCAATATTGGCAGGAATCTTTTTAGCAGAAAATTTATCGGTGATTTTACAAGTGAGTTATTTTAAATATACACGTAAAAGGTATGGAGAAGGTAGACGTATTTTTAAGATGTCGCCATTGCATCATCATTTTCAAAAATCAGGATATCATGAAAGTAAGATTGTAACACGTTTTTGGATTATTGGAATTTTATTGGCAGTACTAACTATCGTAACCTTAAAATTGAGATAAGATGAAAGTGGTTGTGCTTGGTGCAGGTGAAAGTGGTGTTGGCGCCGCAATTTTAGGGTTGCAAAAAGGCTATAATGTTTTTGTTTCTGATAAGGGAGCAATCACAAAAAAACACAAACAAGTTCTTTTAAATAATGATATACCATTTGAAGAAAACACGCATACAACTTCAATCATTTTTAATGCTGATGTTGTTGTGAAAAGTCCGGGAATTCCAGATACAGTTCCAATGATTTTGGAATTAAAGGAAAAAGGAATTAAAGTAATTTCTGAAATTGAATTTGCAGCACAATACACAGATGCGACAATTGTAGGAATTACAGGCTCAAATGGTAAAACTACAACTACAATGCTAACGCATCATATTTTAAAAAATGAGGGTGTAAATGTTGGAGTTGCAGGTAATATTGGTGATAGTTTTGCTTTGCAAGTTGCACAAAAAAAGATTGATACATATGTTTTGGAGCTAAGCAGTTTTCAGTTAGATGGAATCGAAAATTTTGTGCCGCATATTGTAATAATTACCAATATTACGCCAGATCATTTAGATAGGTATGATAATAAATTTGAAAACTATATCGAATCTAAATTCAGAATAATAATGAATCAAACCAAAGAAGATTATTTGATTTATGATGCAGATGATATTGAAATAAAAAAATGGTTACAGAATAATAAAACAGAAGCACAATTACTCCCTTTTTCTGTTGAAAAGAAATTAGAAAAAGGAGCGTATTTACAAGATAAAAATATAATTATAAAGACTACTAATACAGACGAATTTAAAATGGGAATAACTTCATTAGCATTACAAGGAAAACACAATGTAAAAAACTCAATGGCTGCGGCAATGACAGCGCAATTGTTAAAAGTAAGAAAACAAACAATACGAGAGAGTTTAGAAGATTTTGAAGGTGCCGAACATCGTTTAGAACATGTGTTAAAAATAAACGGAGTTCAATATATAAACGATTCAAAAGCAACAAATATCAATGCAACATTTTATGCATTAGATAGTATGAAAAACCCAACAGTTTGGATTGTTGGAGGTGTAGATAAAGGAAATGATTATTTTGAACTAATGCCCTTGGTTCGTGAAAAAGTTAAAGCAATTATATGCTTAGGAACAGATAATCAGAAAATCAGACAAACATTTGATAGTGTAATTGATTTAATTGTTGAAACTTCAGGTGCAGAAGAAGCCGTAAAAGTAGCGTATAAAATTGCAGATAAAGGTGATGTGGTTTTACTTTCTCCAGCTTGTGCAAGTTTTGACTTATTTGAAAATTATGAGGATAGAGGACGTCAATTTAAACAAGCAATAAGACAGTTGTAAAACAATGAAACAGATCCTAAAAAATATAAAAGGAGATCCTGCAATTTGGTCAGCAGTAATACTACTTGCTGTCTTCTCGTTTATGCCAGTTTATAGCGCAAGTACTAATTTAGTGTATGTTGTAGGTACGGCTACTAGTACTAATTCTATCTTGGTAAAACATGCTTTTTTATTACTTATGGGATTTGTAATAACCTATGGTGTTCATAAAATACCGTATCGCTATTTTAGTGGAGGAGCAGTATTGATGTTGCCCTTGGTTTTTGTGCTATTACTATACACTTTAGTGCAAGGCAACCAAATTGGAGGCGCTAATGCAAGTCGTTGGATACGTATTCCGTTTGTTGGTATAGGATTTCAAACATCAACTCTTGCTGGACTTGTGTTGATGACTTACGTTGCTAGATATTTGGCAAAAAACAAAAACGAAGAAATAGATTTTAAAGAAAGTTTATGGATTCTGTGGTTGCCAGTTGCAGCAATTTTAATGTTAATTTTACCAGCAAATTTTTCAACAACTGCCATTATTTTTAGTATGATTTTGGTACTTGTTTTCTTGGGAGGATATCCATGGAAATACATTTTGTATATAATTGGAATGGGAGTTTCATTTTTAACATTATTTATTGCAATGACGATTATTATGCCTAATGCAATGCCAAATCGTGTTAAAACATGGAAAAGTAGAATTGTGAATTTTTCTGATAAAAATGCAGATGAAGCTTATCAAGTAGAAAAAGCAAAAATAGCCATTGCAACTGGAGGAATAACTGGTAAAGGACCAGGAAAAAGCGTACAAAAAAACTTTTTACCTCAATCTTCTTCTGACTTTATTTATGCCATTATTGTAGAAGAGTACGGCTTGTTGATTGGAGGAATAGGTGTTGCACTTGTGTATTTCTTTTTGCTATTTAGAATTATGATGGTTGCAAAAAAAGCGCAAACTATTTTCGGAACATTATTAGTGCTTGGAGTCGGTTTGCCTATTATTTTTCAAGCATTAATTAACATGGCAGTAGCAGTGCATTTATTTCCAGTAACAGGTCAAACCTTACCGCTTATAAGTAGTGGTGGAACTTCTATTTGGATGACTTGTTTCGCAATTGGAATGATATTAAGCGTCAGTGCAGTAAAAGATGAAAAACCAACAGATTTAGAACATGAAAACCCTTTAAATATTCTGCATGAAACAATCGATTAACATACTGTTGAGTGGAGGAGGTACTGGCGGACATATTTATCCAGCCATAGCAATTGCTAACGAATTAAAAAATCGTTATCCAAATGCAAATTTCCTTTTTGTGGGAGCAAAAGGTAGAATGGAAATGGAAAAAGTGCCGCAAAATGGTTATAAAATTAAAGGACTTTGGATTTCAGGTATTCAACGTAGTTTGTCTACTAAAAATTTATCTTTTCCTTTTAAATTGATAAGTAGTCTTTGGAATGCAAAAAAAATAATCAAGCAGTTTAATCCAGATGTAGTAATAGGTACAGGAGGTTTTGCTAGTGGTCCAACTTTATTTATGGCAAACAAAAAAGGAATACCTACTTTAATTCAAGAGCAAAATTCATATCCAGGAATTACTAATAAATTATTGGCAAAAAAAGTTAAAAAAATATGTGTTGCTTATGATGATTTAGAACGTTTTTTTCCAAAAGACAAAATAGTAAAAACAGGAAATCCTGTACGTGAAGATTTGTTAGAAATAGACAAACACAGAATAGAAGCGCAACGTTTTTTTAATTTAGATATTACCAAAAAAACGGTGTTAATTATTGGAGGAAGTCTTGGTGCTCGTAAAATAAATGAGTTTGTAGAAAATAATATAGAATGGTTTGTAGCACAACAAATACAAGTTATTTGGCAAACAGGAAAATTGTATTACAATGATTATAAAAAGTACGATAAATTAGAAGGAGTGCAAACGCATTTATTTTTAAATAACATGAATTTTGCCTATGCATCCTCAGATTTTATCATTAGTAGAGCAGGAGCAGGCTCTATATCAGAATTGTGTATAGTTGCTAAACCAACAATATTTATTCCATCTCCAAATGTTGCTGAAAATCATCAAGTAAAAAATGCAGAAGCAGTTGTTAAAAAAGATGGAGCAATACTTATTGAAGAAAAGAATCTTGATGCTTTTCAAGGAGTATTTAATAATTTATTAAAAGATGAAAACAAACAACAAGCCTTGAGTGATAATATTAAAAAATTGGCTTTACCTAATGCCACAATTGCAATTGTTGATCAAATTGAAAAATTAATAAAATGAACTTAAAAAACCAACATAACATCTACTTTATCGGCATTGGCGGAATAGGAATGAGTGCCTTAGCACGTTATTTTGCTATGAATGGTAAAAATGTTGCTGGTTTTGACCGAGTTCAAACAAAAATTACGGATGATTTAGTAAAAATAGGAGTCACTATTCATTATCAAGAGTCATTAGAATCTATTTCTGATGAATTTAAAAATTCAGAGAATACTTTGGTGGTTTATACACCTGCAATTCCTAAAAATAATATCGAATTACTTTTTTTTAAAGAAAATGGGTTTTCGGTTATGAAACGTGCAGAGGTGTTAGGAGAAATCACCAAAAACACTATATGTTTAGCCGTTGCAGGAACTCATGGTAAAACAACAACATCAACAATTTTAGGGCATATTTTAAAAGAAAGTGGTGTAAATGCAACTTCATTTTTAGGAGGAATTTCAGAAAATTACAACTCCAATTTAATACTTGGAGGAGATGAAATTTCAGTTGTAGAATCAGATGAATTTGACCGTTCATTTTTAAAATTATCGCCTAATATTGCATGTGTAACTTCTATGGATGCAGATCATTTAGATATATATGGAGAGGCGAGCGCGTTAGAAAATTCGTTTAAAGAATTTGCTTCGTTGGTTTCAGATACGTTGATAGTTTATAAAGGATTGCCTTTAGAGGGTTTGACTTACGCTATCAATGAAAAAGCGGACTATTATGCAGATAATATAAAAATCAGTAATGGTTTATATGTATTTGACGTAAAAACACCTACAGAAATAATAACGAATGTTCAATTTCATCTTCCAGGAAAACACAACGTACTCAATGCTGTTGCAGCTTTGGCTATTGCAAATAATTTTGGAGTTCCGTTGTACTCTATTGCAAAAGCTTTGACTTCTTTTAAAGGTGTTCAACGTAGATTTTCTTATAGAATTAAGACAGCTAATTTGGTTTTAATTGATGATTACGCACATCATCCAACAGAAATAAATGCTGTTATAAATTCGGTAAGAGAAATGTATCCTAACGATAAAATATTAGGTGTTTTTCAACCGCATTTATTTAGTAGAACACAAGATTTTGCAGATGATTTCGCAAAAAGTTTATCTCAATTTGATGAACTGATATTGCTTCCTATTTATCCAGCAAGAGAGTTACCAATTGAAGGCGTTACGTCAAAATGGTTGTTGAGTAAAATAGATGGTAATATTAATAAAAAGATAGTTTCAAAAGAAGATTTAGCACAGAATATAAAGTTATCAAAGGCTAGAATAAAAATAATGATTGGCGCAGGAGATATTGGAAAAATGGTTAATGAAGTTGTAAAAGAATTGAAAGATGAGAATTAATTGGAATTATATAAAAGCAACGCTACTTCTTGTATTGGTACTATTTCTTTTTGGTTTTTCCAATCAAAGAAATAATGCTAAAAAAGTGAATAGTATTGATATTAAATTTGAACAAGGAGAAAATCTTTTTATGACATATAAAATGGTTAATAACTTGTTAATACAAAATGGTGCATCTGTTAAAAACAGACCAAAATCATTGATAAATTTGAATGAGTTAGAAAAACAGGTTTTAAATCATCCAATGGTTGAAAGTGCAACAACATTTTTAACGGTTGATGGTGCGCTAAAAACAAGGATAAAACAACGGACTCCAATAGGAAGAATATATACGCATTCAAAGTCGTATTATATTGACTTACAGGGAGAAAAAATGCCCTTGTCTCAAAACTATTCAGCGCGAGTTCCTGTAGTAACTGGTTTTTCAAGAACAGATAAAACACTTGATTTATTTAAGTTGTTAACGTTGATTGAGCAAGATGAATTTTTGCAAAAACAGATAGTTGGAATTCATAAATCTGCCGAAAATGATTTTATTTTATTGACAAGAATAGGCAATCATAAAATCAATTTTGGAAGTATTAAAAATAGTAAAGAAAAATTTAAAAATTTGAAAGCGTTTTATAATTATACAATGACAAATAAAACGATTAAGAATTATAGTTATATCAATTTAAAATACAACAATCAAGTTGTGTGCACAAAAAAAGAGAGTCATGGAGCGTAATGAGATTTCGGTAGGATTGGATATTGGAACAACTAAAATTGTTGCAATGATTGGACGTAAAAATGAATACGGTAAAATTGAATTAATGGGCATCGGTAAAGCAAAAAGTTTAGGTGTACATCGTGGAGTTGTTAATAATATTACACAAACCATACAGTCAATTCAACAAGCTGTAGATGAAGCAATAGCAGTTTCTGGAGTTCAGATTAATGATGCAGTTGTTGGTATAGCAGGACAACATATACGTAGTTTACAGCATAGCGATTATATAACAAGACCGAATTCTCAAGACGTTATAGACGAAACGGATTTAGAAAAATTAGAAGGACAAGTACATAAATTAGTGATGCTTCCAGGAGAAGAAATAATTCATGTATTGCCACAAGAATTTAAAGTAGATGGACAGGGAGAAATAAAAGAGCCAAAAGGTATGTATGGAGGAAGGTTAGAAGCTAATTTTCACGTAGTAGTTGGTCAAGTTTCATCTATCAGAAATATAGGAAGATGTATAAAAAGCGCTGGTTTAAACCTTGCAGGAATTACATTAGAGCCATTAGCCTCTGCTGACGCAGTATTAAGTCAAGAAGAAAAAGAAGCAGGAGTTGCTTTGATTGATATAGGAGGCGGAACGACTGATTTAGCAATATTTAAAGATGGAATTATACGGCATACCGCTGTAATACCTTTTGGAGGAAATGTAATTACTGAAGATATAAAAGAAGGTTGTTCAATAATCGAAAAACAAGCAGAATTATTAAAAACGAAATTCGGCTCTGCATGGCCAGGAGAAAATAAAGAAAATGAAATTGTTTCAATTCCAGGTTTGCGAGGGCGTGATCCAAAGGAAATAACATTGAAAACGTTATCTAAAATAATTCATGCACGTGTAGTTGAAATTATTGAACAAACATTTGTTGAAATTCGCAACTATGGACATGAAGAGCCTAAGAAAAAACTAATTGCAGGAATAGTGTTGACAGGAGGAGGAGCGCAGTTAAAACATATCAAACAATTGGTAGAGTATATCACAGGAATGGACACAAGAATTGGTTATCCTAACGAGCATTTAGCAGGAGATTCTGAAGAAGAAATATCGAGTCCAATGTACGCGACAGCTGTAGGTTTGCTTATGAAAGGATTGAGAGATAAAGAGAAAATGAGAGAGAAAAACCTGTTAAATCAATCAGCAAATGATGCAATAGAAGAAGAAATAAAAGAAGAAAAACCTGTAAAGGAAAAAGAAATAATAAAAGATAAAAAATCACTTTTTGAACGATGGTCAGATAAATTTAGAGATTTTTTAGACAACGCAGAATAATATAAAGAAAGAAAAAGAGTACTACTATTATGGGAGATTTTAATAATATTTTATTTGATATGCCAAAAAATCAATCAAATGCCATTAAGGTAATTGGAGTTGGTGGAGGCGGAAGCAATGCAGTAAATTACATGTTATCACAAGGTATCAAAGGTGTAGATTTTGTGATATGCAATACAGATGCACAAGCACTTCAAAATAGTCAAGTTCCATTAAAAATTCAGTTAGGAGTTACACTAACTGAAGGTCTTGGAGCAGGAGCAAATCCTGAAGTAGGAAAGCAGTCGGCATTAGAAAGTGAAGAAGAAATTAAAAAAATGTTAGGTAGCAATACCAAAATGGTTTTTATTAATGCAGGAATGGGAGGAGGAACAGGAACAGGAGCAGCTCCTGTGATTGCTAAATTTGCCAAAGAATTAGATTTATTAACCATTGGCGTTGTAACAATACCATTTGTTTTTGAAGGGAAAACACGTAATGAACAAGCGCAAAAAGGAATTGAAGAATTACGTAAATATGTAGATTCTTTAGTTGTAATAAATAACAATAAACTAAGGGAAGTTTATGGTAATTTAGGCTTTAAAGCAGGTTTTGCAAAAGCAGATGAAGTATTAGCAACAGCTTCTAGAGGTATCGCTGAAGTAATTACGCATCACTATACACAAAATATTGATTTACGCGATGCTAAAACTGTACTTGCTGATAGTGGAACAGCAATTATGGGTTCTGCAAAAGCAACAGGAGAGAATAGAGCAGAACAAGCAATTATCAAAGCATTAGATTCGCCTTTATTAAACGATAATAAAATTGAAGGAGCCAAAAATGTATTATTACTAATTGTGTCAGGAAGTGAAGAAATAACGATTGATGAAATAGGAGAAATTAATGATTTTATTCAAACCGAAGCAAAAACAAATGTAAATATAATTATGGGTGTTGGCGAAGATGAAAGCTTAGGTGATGCAATAGCGGTTACTGTAGTAGCCACTGGTTTTCATAAAGATCAACAACGTCAAATCTCAAATTTAGAGGATAAAAAAATAATTCACACACTTGAAGGAGAGCAAGAAATAACCATTGATTTTTCTAAAAAAGAGAATTTAACTTTGACCAATGTTGAAGAAGATGTGTCGGATGATGTAGAAGATGTTGAAGAACAAAAAGTGGTGTTTTCTTTAGAAGACAACGTGGAGATTGATGAAAATGAGTTGATAAACACATCTGAATTTATAAAAAATATCAATGTTACTCATGAAGAAGTTGTGACAGAAAACATAGACGATTTTGTAATAACATCAGTAAAAGATATTGAAGTAAATGCTTTTGAAGAAGTAAAAGCAAAAAAAGAAATCAATAATCAAACAACTTTTGTTTTTGATTTTCCTATTGAAAATACAACCAAAGAAACTACCGATATCAATGATATTGATGTAGTTGACCATATCGTTGTAAAGCCATCTGATAAAAAACAAGAACAAGTTTATTTTAATTTAGATGATTATAACAAGTTAGAAGAAACACTTAATAACGCTACTAAAAAAGTGGTAGAAGAGGAAGTTGAAGAAGAATTACAATTAAACTTGCGAACTGAATCAATTGATGATACGGTTGTTGTTTCAAAAAAAGAAGATGTATCACCATTGCATTTAACAATTTCTGAACTACAAAGTCGATCGGAAAACAGAAAAGAAAAAATGAAGCGGTTTAACCATAAGTTTTCTAATAAATTAAATCAGAACATTGATGAAATTGAGAAAGAACCTGCATATAAGCGAATGGGAGTTGAGTTAGACAAAACTATTCCTTCTTCTCAGACTAACAAGTCTAAAACAGTATTAGGAGTTGATGAAAATAACGACTTGCAATTGCGATCAAACAACTCTTTTTTGCATGATAATGTAGATTAAAGCATAACCCAAAGATGAAAATCCCAATAAAACTCGATTTTTTTCATGAATAATGAATTTACATCGAGTTTTTTCTATCTTAGCAATCTAAAAAAAATCAGATGAGTTTACAATCAAAAATAATGGAGCAAATGAAAGTAGCAATGAAATCTAAAGATACCGTTGCATTACAATCATTGAGAGCTATAAAATCAGAAATTTTATTGGCAAATACCAAAGGAGGAGAAGCAGGATTTACGGAAGACGATGAAATAAAATTGTTGCAAAAATTAGTAAAACAGCGTAAAGACAGTGCAGCTTTATATACAGAGCAAGGAAGAGAAGATTTAGCAGCACCAGAACTAGCAGAAGCGGCAGTTATTTCTCAATTTTTGCCAGAGCAAATGAGTACTGAAGACTTAAAAGTTTTTATTAAAAAAATAATTGCTAATACAGGTGCAACAAGTATGAAAGATATGGGAAAAGTGATGGGAATGGCATCTAAAGAATTGGCAGGAAAAGCTGATGGTAAAGCAATTTCAACACTTGTGAAGGAGTTGTTGAGTTAAAAAGTATATAATATAATTATGGCTCTGTGGCGCAACTGAATAGCGCACTGGATTTCGGCTCCAGCGGTTGCAGGTTTGAATCCTGCCAGAGTCACTAAAAAGCAAACTATAAATGTTTGCTTTTTTTATTAAATTATTTTTTAGATATTTTGTCAGTATATTTATTTCAATTAAAATATAATTAATGAACTTATTTCAGTTTAATTTATTTTCCAAAAAATTAAATGAGCATCAGCGTTCAATTATTTCCAACAGTAGTACTTTTTACAATTTAATTTCAGATAAAAACAAGAGTAAATTTGAGAATAGAGTTGTAAAATTTATTAATTATCATGATTTTATTGGTAGAGAAGGAGTTGTTGTAACTCAAAAAATGAAGTTATTGATTGCTGAAACGGCTGTAAAATTAACCTTTGGTTATAAAAGCTATTTGTTTTCTGTTGTTGATAAAATCATAATTTATCCTAAAGATTATTTTTCTCAAAGCAGTAAAAAGCAACATAAAGGTGAGGTAAACCCAAAATATAATGCAATAGTTTTTTCTTGGAAAGATTTTAAAGAAGGAATTAAAATTGAAAATGATAATTTGAATCTTGGTTTACATGAATTTACCCATGCAATGCATTTTAGTTTTTTGTCAGAAAAAACACCAAGTTCGAACTATTTTCTCAATAATTTCAACCATCTTCTTAAATTTTTACAAGATAAAGACGCGCAAAACAAACTAATAAATGCAGGATATTTAAGAGCTTATGCTTTTGAAAATCAATATGAATTTTTAGCCGTATTGGTTGAGCATTTTTTTGAAACACCTAAAACATTCAAAGAAAAACTTCCGGAAATTTATTATTTAATTCAGCGAATTTTGAAGATTGATATTGAAAAATTATAATTTTTTGTAAAAATCATTAAATTGTAGAAAATTTAAAATTTTATGAAAGCAATAACCTTTTTATTTTCGATTTTATTAGCTGCTAATGTAGTTTCACAAGAAATTGATAAGAGTGATAATAAGTTCATTTTACCAACCAGTATTTATGCATCTTCTTTAGATAATTCAAAAGAACTAAACAGTGCATTACAAATCAATAATAAGTTAAACTTAACATCGTTTAAATTTACTTTATTAAATGTTGAGGATATTAGAAGTGGGAAATTTTCAATACTTACAGATAATATTGGAAGACAACCTACTAAATATATTTACGATACTTACACAAAAAAAGCGATAGATAAAGCAATAACAAGTACTTTTTTTGATATTGATGTATTATACTACATTAGAACAAACTGTTCTTCAAGTAATAATTAATATTTATTAGCAAGTAATTTTAATATTTTCAAAATCACTACATTATGATTAATATCATTTTTTATGTGATGGTGTGCAACTAACTTTGTATCTAAATTATAAAGTTAATATCATGAAAAAAAGAACACCGATTTCCACAATTATGTCAACTGATTTAATAACATTAAATCATAATGATGATTTAGTAACGGCTGAAAAACTATTTAAAGAAAACCACATACGTCATATTCCTGTTGTAAACGGAGACCGTGTAATAGGGATGTTGAGTTACACTGATTTGCTCAGAATCAGTTTTGCTGATGCAATTAATGAAGATGAGAAAAAAGTAGATATAGTTGTTTACAATATGTTTACGATTGAGCAAGTGATGGTAAAAAACTTAATAAGTGTGTCGTCAACAACTATAATAAAAGAAGTTGCTGAAATATTATCTAAAAAAGAATTTCACGCACTTCCTGTAATAGATGATGGTAAATTGAAAGGAATTGTTACAACTACAGATTTGATAAATTATTTGATAGCGCAGTTTTAACTCAACGAGTTTTTTTCTTTCTTAAATGCAAAGACATCTTCGTTTTCGTAAGATTTTAAAGATTTATTGAGTCTATTTTATAATTAAAATTTTAACTATTAGCAAGTATTCTTAATTTTTTGATAGTATCTGAAGGATTGTCTGCTTTAAAAACAAAACTACCTGCAACCAATACATCAGCACCAGCCGTAACTAGTTTGTGTGCATTTTGGTCAGTAACTCCACCATCAATTTCAATTTTGGCTTTAGAGCCAGACTGTTCAATAAGGTGTTTTAATTGAACTATTTTTTTATACGTATTTTCAATAAAACTTTGTCCGCCAAAACCTGGATTTACACTCATTAAGCAGATAAGATCAATATCCATAATTACATCTTCTAAAACGCTAATTGGCGTATGCGGATTTAAAGCAACTCCTGCTTTCATCCCTTCTGATTTAATGGCTTGTAGCGTTTTGTGTAAGTGTGTGCATGCTTCATAATGAACCGTTAATATATCTGCGCCAACATTTTTAAAAGTAGTGATATATTGGTCAGGATTAACAATCATCAAATGCACATCCATTGTTTTTTTTGCATGTTTTTTAATTGCTTTTATTACTGGCATACCAAAAGATATATTTGGTACAAAAACGCCATCCATCACATCAATATGTATCCAATCTGCTTCGCTATTATTAAGCATTTCGATATCTCTTTGAAGGTTTGCAAAATCTGCTGCAAGTACTGAAGGAGCAATTAGTTTAGTCATTTTTTTTAAGTTGTAATTGTTTGTGCAAATATAGTTATATTTATACAAAAGAAAACTCTCGAAAGTTCGAGAGTTTTCCATTCATTAATCAAAAAACGAATAGTTATAAAAAACTATTTGTTGCAGTATAAGGTGTTATCCTAAATATGTTTTTAAGATTTTACTTCTTGAAGTGTGTTTTAATCTTCTGATTGCTTTTTCTTTAATTTGACGTACACGTTCACGTGTTAAATCAAAAGTTTCTCCTATTTCTTCTAGTGTCATAGGATGTTGTTCTCCTAAACCAAAGTATAATTGAACAACATCAGCCTCACGAGGAGTTAAGGTGTCTAATGCTCTTATAATTTCAATTTTAAGTGAATCATGCATTAAATTTTTGTCAGGATTTGGTGATTCACCTGTGTTTAAAACATCGTATAAGTTTGAATCTTCACCTTGAATTAAAGGTGCATCCATTGATACGTGGCGTCCTGAGTTTTTCATCGACTCTTTCACATCGCTAATAGTCATATCCAGCTTTTTAGCAATTTCTTCAGCAGAAGGAGGGCGTTCGTTTTCTTGTTCTAAAAACGCATACATTTTATTTATTTTGTTGATAGATCCAATTTTGTTTAATGGTAATCTAACAATTCTAGATTGTTCTGCTAACGCTTGTAATATAGATTGACGAATCCACCAAACTGCATATGAAATAAATTTAAATCCACGAGTTTCATCAAAACGTTTTGCTGCTTTTATTAATCCTAAGTTCCCTTCGTTAATTAAATCAGGAAGTGTCAATCCTTGATTTTGATATTGTTTTGCTACTGAAACCACAAAACGTAAATTTGCTTTTGTAAGTTTTTCTAAAGCAACTTGATCTCCTGCTTTAATTCGTTGTGCTAATTCAACTTCTTGATCGGCAGTAATTAAATCAACTTTTCCTATTTCTTGTAAATATTTGTCTAATGAAGCAGTTTCTCTATTAGTAACTTGCTTGGTGATTTTTAGTTGTCTCATTTTATTATATTTGGGTATCGTATATATATACGTAAGATATTGTTGTTTTGTTACAAAAAAGTATAATTAATATTATATGTTATTTATATTTTAGTTAATTTTGATGTTTCGCACTTTAACTGTGTGTAAAAAAATGCTACTATAAAAATATCTTAAAAGTTTAAATAACTTGAGTGATGAAGAACTGATTGAAAAGATAATTAGAACAAATGATAGTAATTTGTTCTCACAACTCTACGACAGATATGTAGGTGTTGTGTATAATAAGTGTCTTGGTTTTAGTAAGTCAAAAGAAGAAGCGCAAGACTTAACACATGATATTTTTTTAAAATTATTTATCAAGTTAAGAACATTTAAAGGGAAATCAAAATTTTCTACTTGGCTGTATTCTTTTACATATAATCACTGTGTTAATTACGTACAGCGAGATAGTGAAAAGAAAAAACCAAAAGTACCAATTGATGATTATCTTGAAAAATTCTCATCTGAAGAAGTTTCAGAAGAAAGTTTATTGAGTTTAAAATCGGAAAAACTGGCTAAGGCTTTAGAAATAATTGATCCAAATGATAAAGTGATTTTATTATTAAAATATCAAGATGAATTGTCTATTAAAGAAATCCAAGAAGTTTTAGGAATTGGTGAGAGTGCTGTGAAAATGAGGATTAAAAGGGCTAAAGAAAAAGTATTTATAACTTATAATAGTATGCAATGATGCAAAATCCGTTTAAAGAAATACTGCAAAATGAAGAAGTGCCTAAGTTACTTAAAGATAAAGTGATGAATGATATATCATTTATTAAACTTTCGATAGATATTGCCGATTTATTTGTGATTAAATATCCTAATACAATTGCATCTTTACTATCTTCAGGAGACAATGAAAATAAAAATCAATCAAAAAAATAAAATAATATGAGTGCACTAGTAAATTTACAAATAGACCTATCTTCATTTCAGAAGGTTTTTGATAATATGATGTCAGGATTACCTAAAGTATTTGGTTTTATTGGCTTTGTAATCCTATCATGGATTTTAATAAAACTTTTTTTATATATAGTTAAGAAAGCATTAAATAAAACAAAAATTGACGAATGGTCAAAAAAATTAAGTAAAACAGAAATTTTTGGTAATTCAACAATTAATATCGTATTAACAAAAGTGATTTTAGGAGTTTTAAAATGGTTTTTAATACTGATGTTTGTGCTTGTTGGTGCTGATATTTTTGGACTTGATATGGTATCACAAGGAATAGGTAGTTTTATTGCTTATTTGCCGAAATTATTAACTGCATTACTAATTTTTGTTGCAGGAGTTTATATAGGAACGATTGTTAAAAAGGCAATTCACTCGATGTTTAAATCATTAGAAATATCAGGAGGAAATTTAATTGGCAATATTGCTTTCTATCTAATAGTTGTTTTTATTTCTATTACTGCATTAGATCAAGCAGGAATAGATACAAGTGTTATCAAAAATAATTTAACAATGATTTTAGGATCAATTGTTTTGTCATTTACGATTGCATTCGGTTTGGGATCTAGAGATATAGTTAAGAAATTATTATTTGGTTTCTATTCTAGAAAAAATTTCGTAATTGGACAAAAAATTAAAACTGGTAAAATAGAAGGAGAAATTATCGGTATAGATAACATATGTGTTACTTTAAAAACTAAAAACGGAAAGGTAATTTTACCGATTGATAAATTTGCAGATAAAACAATTGAGGTTATAGACTAGTTTTAGTACCTCTATAAAACAAAAAAAGGCGTCAATTTGACGCCTTTTTATATATAACTAAGAGTTTATTACTTAATCTCTTTTTCTTCTATCGTCTCTACGATTATCTCTTCCTCTATTATCACGACCACGACTGTTGTCTCTTTTTGGTCTTTCTACATAACCTTCTGGTTTTGGTAATAATGCCTTACGAGAAACTTTGTCCTTTTTAGTTCTTGGGTCTTTTCCGAAATATTTTACATCAAATACATCGCCCATATTTACAACATCTGTAACGGCATTTGTACGTTCCCAAGCTAATTCAGAAATATGTACTAAAACTTCATTTCCAGGTGCTTCAACATACTCAACAACAGGACCAAAATCTAAAATTTTGATAACTTTTACTTCGTATACGCTTCCAACTTCAGGCTTGAATAACATTGACTCAATACGAGCAATTACTTCTTCAATTCCTTTAGGATCCGTTCCTAATATTTCAACAATTCCTTCTTCAGTTACAGGATCTTCATTGATAACAATAGTTGTTCCTGTTTCTTTTTGTAACTCTTGAATGTGTTTTCCTCCAGGACCAATAAACGCACCAATCATATCGTTTGGAATTGTTTTAGTAATCATTTTAGGAGCATGAGCTTTTACGTCTGTTGCAGGTGCCTCAATAGTATCAGTCAGTTTACCTAATATATGCATACGACCATCACGCGCTTGAGCAAGTGCTGCTTCTAATACATCATATGACAATCCTTTTATTTTGATATCCATTTGACAAGCAGTAATACCGTCTTTTGTTCCAGTTACCTTAAAGTCCATATCTCCAAGATGATCTTCATCTCCTAATATGTCAGATAACACTGCAAATTTCCCAGATTTTTCGTCAGATATTAATCCCATTGCAATACCAGAAACTGGTTTTTTCATCTGTACACCTGCATCCATTAATGCCATTGTTCCTGCACAAACTGTTGCCATTGATGATGATCCGTTAGATTCTAATACTTCTGAAACAATTCTTACTGTATAAGGACAATCAGAAGGAATCATACCTTTTAATGCGCGTTGCGCTAAGTTACCATGACCTATTTCTCTACGTGAAGTACCTCTTAAAGGTCGAGCTTCACCTGTACAAAAAGGAGGGAAATTATAGTGTAAATAGAATGTTTCTTCACCTTGATAAGAAGGTGAGTCTATTTGATTTGCTTCTCTTGAAGTTCCTAATGTTACGGTTGCTAAAGCTTGTGTTTCTCCACGTGTAAATATAGAAGAACCATGAGTTGAAGGTAAGTAATCTACCTCACACCAAATTGGTCTGATTTCTGTAGTTTTTCTACCGTCTAATCGTAAGCCTTCGTTTAAAGTAAGGTCACGAATGGCTTCTTTTTGTGCTTTATTAAAATATTTTCCAATTAAATCTCCATATTCTTCAATTTCTTCTTCTGAAAAAGTACTTTTTAACTCTTCTTTTATTTCACTAAAAGCTTCCGTTCTTTCTGCTTTTGATGTTCCTTTTTTGGCAACATCATATATTTTTTGATATACTGCTGAATGAATTTTTTCGGCTAATGCTTCATCTGATGCTTCTGCGTCATATTCACGAACTTCTTTTTTTCCAAAAGCTTCTGCTAATCTAACTTGAGCAGCACATTGTGCTTTAATGGCTTGGTGAGCAAATTTAATTGCTGCAGCCATATCTTCTTCGCTACATTCATCCATTTCTCCTTCAACCATCATTACAGAATCTGCTGATGCGCCAATCATCATATCCATATCAGCAGTTTCTAATTGTGCTCTATTTGGATTAATAACAAACTCGCCATCAATTCTTGCAACTCTTACTTCAGATATAGGACATTCAAATGGAAAGTCACTTAATTGAATTGCTGCAGATGCTGCTAATCCTGCTAAAGCATCAGGCATAACAGCATCATCATTAGACATTAATTGAATCATCACTTGTGTTTCTGCGTGATAATCTTTTGGAAACAATGGACGTAAAACTCTGTCTACTAAACGCATTGTTAATATTTCGTCATTACTAGGTCTTGCTTCTCTTTTAAAGAAACCGCCTGGATAACGACCTGCTGCGGCAAATTTTTCTCGATAATCTACTGTTAATGGTAAGAAATCTACTGTGCCTGCTTTGTAACTAGATACTACTGTACATAGTAACATTGCTTTTCCCATTTGCACTACAACACTACCATGAGCTTGTTTTGCTAATTTTCCTGTTTCGATAGAAATTTCTCTTCCATCTCCAAGGTCAATGACCTCTCTGTAAACTTTTGGAATCATAAATGTTTTTAACTTTTTTTAATTAAACTATATTGGTTTGTGTTGTTGTGTTGTGAGTTTTGCCAATGAAAAGTTTAACTTTCTTTTTCTTATTTTAAATAAAAAAAGAGGCAATGAGCCTCTTTTATGATTATTTTCTTAATCCTAATTCTTTAATTATTGCACGATATCTTAAGATATCTTTTTTCATTAAATAGTCTAAAAGACTTCTTCTTTTACCTACTAACTTTACCAACGAGCGTTCTGTGTTAAAATCTTTGCGATTTTTTTTCAAATGCCCTGTTAAATGGTTAATTCGGTGCGTGAATAATGCAATCTGTCCTTCTGCAGAACCTGTGTTTGTTGCAGTTTTTCCGTGTTTTTTGAAAATTTCTGCTTTAATTTCTTTTGTTAAATACATGCTAACATTAATTTTAATAATTTTTATGTAATATTTGATTTATATAAATCAAGGTGCAAATATACAATTATTATTTTGAATTGCAATTACTTGTAATGTGTATATTTCAGACCTATTTATTTGTGATATAAGGTATTATATCTTTTGCTTTGGTTTCGCCTTCAAATTTTTTAATCAATTTGCCTTTTTTTGTGTAGAGTAATATGCTTGGGAAGGTTTTTACTCCAAATTTATCAGTAAAAGTAAGTCTTGTATCTTGTAAAAATGTGATATTTTTTTTGTTGAAATTAAAATTATCACGATATTTTTTTATCGCATCTATTTCTTCAAACGAAATAAAAGTTAATTCTAAATCATTAAAGTAATGAATGTCTTTTGAAAGCCATTTTGCTTGTTTTATACAATGCTCGCATTCTGAATTAAAATAAAGAATGAATTTGGTTCTTGTTTTGTCAAAATCATCTTGAGTAAATCGATGATTGTCAAGTGTTGTAAAAGTGAAATATGGAATTTTTTTTGCAGCCTCAATAGTTGTTTTACTTGTGGTTTTACAACTGTTAAATAGTAAATAAATACAAGTTAATAGGATGAGGCTGTTTTTTTTCATTATAATATATTATGCTCTTACAGGTTGATTTAAAATTAGATCTAAATATAAATTAACCTGTTTTTTTAAGTTTTTACGCTCTACAATCTTGTCTAAAAAACCGTGCTCTAATACAAATTCTGCTTTTTGAAATCCTTCTGGAAGTTCTTTTCCTGTAGTATCTCTAACTACTCTTGGTCCTGCAAAGGCAACTAATGCTCCAGGTTCTGCAATATTAATGTCTCCAAGCATTGCAAATGACGCTGTAGTTCCTCCCGTTGTTGGGTCAGTACATAATGAAATGTAAGGAATATTTGCATCTGCAAGTTGTGCTAATTTGGATGACGTTTTTACTAATTGCATGAGTGATAATGCTGCTTCCATCATTCTTGCTCCTCCTGATTTTGAAATAATCATAAAAGGAAGTTTGTTTTTGAGCGCGTAATCTGCAGCTCGTGCAATTTTTTCTCCTACAACGCTTCCCATTGAACCGCCAATAAAAGTAAAATCCATACAAGCAATAACCATGTCTTTGCCGTTTGATTTTCCAACGGCTGTTCTAACAGCATCTGTTAGTTTAGTTTTGTTTTTTGCTGCTTTTAATCTTTCAGAATATTTTTTGGTATCTTCAAATTTTAAAGGATCTTTAGATGAAATATTTGGATTAAGTTCTTTGAACTTGTTGTCGTCAAACATTATTTCAAAGTATTCTTTACTTCCTATTCGTGTATGATAATTATCCTCAGGACTTACGTAAAAATTTTCTTTTAGTTGGTCGAAATCAACTATTTTACCGCTTGGTGTTTTGTGCCAAAGTCCTTTTGGTACGTCTTTTTTTTCTTCTGTAGGAGTTTGAATTCCTTTATCTTTTCTTTTAAACCAAGATGACATAATCGTTTGTTTTAAATTGTGGTTAGATTGGGCAAGTTATAAAACTTGTTTGAAATTATAAAATTATAATGTGTTTACATTATTTAAATCTTCAAATGCTTGTTTTAATCTCGCCTTAAAAGTGTTTTCTCCTTCTCGTAGCCATTTTCTTGGGTCATAGTATTTTTTGTTGGGTAAATCATCTCCTTCTGGATTTCCTATTTGTGATTTTAAGTACGCTGAATTTTTATCGAAATAATCTCTAATTCCGGTCATAAATCCATATTGCAAATCAGTATCTATATTCATTTTAATAACGCCATAGCCTATTGCTTCTCTTATTTCTTCTATTGTAGACCCTGAACCTCCATGAAATACAAAATCAATTGTATTGTTAGGAACATTGTATTTTTTAGAAATATATTCTTGTGAATTTTTTAATATTTTAGGTGTTAATTTTACATTTCCAGGTTTGTAAACGCCATGTACGTTTCCAAAAGCTGCTGCAATGGTAAAACGTGGACTTATTTTAAGTAATTCTTCGTATGCATATGCAACTTCTTCTGGTTGAGTATAAAGTTTAGAAACATCTACATCGCTATTATCAACACCATCTTCTTCTCCTCCTGTAATTCCTAATTCTATTTCTAATGTCATACCCATTTTACTCATTCGAGATAAATAAGTTTTACATATTTCAATATTTTCTTCAATTGGTTCTTCTGATAAGTCAATCATATGCGAACTGTATAAAGGTTTGCCAGTTTCTTTAAAATGTTGCTCGCTCGCATCTAGAAGTCCGTCAATCCAAGGTAATAATTTTTTTGCGCAATGATCCGTATGTAAAATCACTGGAACACCATATTCTTTGGCCATTACATGGATGTGTTTTGCACCTGCAACTGCTCCTGCAATAGCTGCTTTTTGGTTTTCGTTTGAGAGTCCTTTTCCTGCATTAAAATGCGCTCCACCATTTGAAAATTGAATAATTACTGGTGCATTAAGTTCTTTAGCAGTTTCTAAAACAGTATTGATTGTATTAGATCCTATTACATTAACTGCAGGAAGTGCAAAGTTTTTTTCCTTGGCAAGTTTAAAAATTTCTTGTACTTCGTTTCCTGTTGCAACTCCAGCTTTTATTGTGTGACTCATAAGATGTGTTTGTTAAATAATATGTTATGCAAAAATAGTAAATTAAGTTTTAATTGTTACTTCAATTTTCTTATTGCGTGATTTTAATGTTAGAAAGGATAATTAATACCAATGTTTAATACGCTGTGACCAAGATTGTAATTACTAAACCATTTTTGATTGCTCTGTAAATACGGTTCATATGTTTTAAAGCCTAAATCAAGTCGTATAACAAGAAAATTAAAGTCATAACGTACTCCAAAACCTGATCCAACTGCAATGTCGCTTATTGATTTTATGCCGTTAAATTTTCCTTCTGATGCTATTAAATCTGTTTTTGTAATATCCCAAATATTTCCTGCGTCAATAAATAAAGCTGCTTTTACACTATTTATTACTTTAAATCGATATTCTAAACTTGTCAAAAATTTCATACTTCCAACATTATATTCTAGCCCATTTTTGATTGCTCCAGGACCTAAGTCGTATATTTTCCATGCACGAAGGTCATTTGCTCCTCCAATAAAATAACTTCTACTAAATGGAATTTCATCTGAATTTTTATAAGGTATTGCAAATCCTAAAACACTTCTAAATGCAAAAACATTATCGCTTGAATTACCCCAAAATCGCTTAAATTCAAGATCTGTTTTAAAATATTGTGCAATAGGAATACCTAAAATTTCTTTTTTTGAACCGTCAATAGGTTCTTTGGCTAAAGTAGTTGATAATGCTCCAGACGATGCGATTCTTCCTCTAAAAAAAGAAAAATTATTATCTTTATAATTTTTACTATTGTTATAAGTAAATTCATATGAAATTACTGGTACTACAACATCTTCGGTAATAATATTTCTTCTTTTTTTAATGTTTTGAACGGTATTGAATTCAGTAGGATTTGTTGCTTGAAAACCATTTGCGCTTGAAGTTATATAATCGATAAAATTAAGAGGAATTATATTTCCGTTATCATAATTAATTGGAGGAATTGTTGTGGTTTGCGAAATTACATCTGCAATAGTGTTTAGGCTATTGTATTCAGAACGATAGATATTAAAGTATGAACCAGTATTGAGGTTTCTAATAAATTGTGCATTAATTAGTTCTAATCGATGTTTTTTGTTTTTTGATGATTTCCAAGTGTAATCAATTATTCCTGTTAATTTTTGTTTGTCTAGCCCTATATTTTTTTGGAAACTACTACCAAATGTCACTTGTGTTTTAGGCGACATATTTTTAGGGATTATTTTTTTAGTTTTTATAGGGAATAATATTCGAGGAATTTCAAGTGAAATATCACCACCAAATTCCCAAGCATTAAAGAGTTTGTTGTTCTTGTCGGCAGCATCTCTTGAGGTGTTGAAAAATGAACCTTGAACTGAAAATTGCAAAATTTCAGCACCTTTAAATATATTTCTGTTTAAAAAACCTATTTTCCCTGAAACACCTAATTGTTTTATATTAGAGTGTGTTAGTTCGGTATTGATATTAAACTTTTTTTTAGGATATGGTGTTAAATATATTTTAGCGGCAAGATTGTTAGTGTCAATTTCTTCATATTTTATACTAACAATTCTGAAATTTTTAAGTTCTCGTAAATGTTTTCGTGTTAAATTCTTATCAGTATCTTTATAAATATTATTTGGTTCAATAAAAATAGAATTGCTCAATAATTTAGGGTTGTATTTTAGTTTTTCATGAGCGTGAAAAGTTATACCATTAAATTGATCTTTAAAATCATACGGTTCGTCTTTTTTATTAAATGTATAATCTGTATAAACGTCAATTTTACTTATTTTTTGAATGGTATAAGGAACTGTAAATATGGTGTCTTTTTTTTCGATAATTCTATCAATAATATTTAAGTTTATATCAATTTTATATGGAGTTGCAGTGGAATCGGCATCATATGAAATGGCACTTTTTGTAAAGTGATAAACGCCAGAATTTCTAAATAATTTTGTGATTCTATCAGCTTCATTTTGAAATGAATGACTATTAAATTGATTATTAGTTTTGATTAATGTTTCTTTATTGTTTGCGGTAAATATTGAATCGAGAATAGGTGATTTAATAGTTTTTGAAATACTATCAATATAAAAGGCTTTTCCTGTTATAATGCTATAATCTACAGTTGCTTTTTTATTGTTTTGCAAGTTTTCTTTAAAGTTGGTTTTTGTTCTAAAGTAGCCTAAATTTATAAAGTGTTGTTGTAATTTGTCAGCAGTTAGTTTTGTTTTTGAAGAATCTAAAATTACAGGCGATTCTCCATTTTTAAAAAACCATTGATTTAACTTGTATTTAAATGTACGATATCCTCTTGTTTGTTTTTCTGAAAAAATAGCAGAAAATTTACGTTCTTTATTTGGAAACGAATCTTTCCATTTTTCAAAGGATGTTTCATAGTTTTTATTACCTAAGTTATATAAACTTAACGCTAATAATCTGTTAGGACGTTGAATAATATAGTCATTAACCTCATCATCTAAATTTTTTTTATCATTTACAATTACTGTGTTTTTTGTCAGTAAATGCTGATTATCGGCAACATACTTCACGGTATTACATGAAGAAAATAATAAGGTAAAAGTACCTAAAACGGTGAATAATATTGTATAATTGCTTTTCAACAAATAAGAGTTTAAATTTGCTCAAAAATAACACTTTATAATGTTATCCAAAAGTCAACTGAAATTAATAACGAGTTTACGTCAAAAAAAGTACAGAAATAATCAAAAACTATTTTTTGTAGAAGGGATTAAAGTGGTAAACGAACTTTTAAATTCAAGTTTTGAAGTGCATAAGGTTTTTTGTACCAATGATTTTGAATGTATTTTACCTTCTGATGATTTTGAAATCATTTCTGAAGTTGATTTAAAAAAAATAAGTTTGTTAAAATCGCCAAATCAAGTGTTAGGTGTTTTTAAAATTCCTTCAGCAAAAAAAGAGGAAAATAATGGACTTACATTGGTTTTAGATACTATTAATGATCCTGGAAATTTAGGTACTATTATACGTTTGTGTGATTGGTTTGGTATTAAAGAAATTGTTTGTTCGCAAGACACTGTTGATTGTTATAATCCTAAAGTTGTTCAAGCAACAATGGGTTCTATCACTCGAGTTTCTATACGATATACGAATTTGCATGCGTTTTTAAAGTCAGAAGAAAGACCTATTTATGCAGCAATGATGGATGGTAAAAATGTATATAAAACTTCATTAAAAAACAATTCTATATTAGTTATGGGAAATGAAGCAAATGGTATTAGTAAAGAAATTTTGGAGTTAATTACAGATAAAATTACGATACCAAAATTTGGTCAGTTACAACAAACAGAAAGTTTAAACGTAGCAACTGCAACAGCAATATTATTAAGTGAATTTTGTAGGGCTTAATGAAATGCTAAATTTATGAAAAAACCTCGTGTACCAAAGTAGTCTATAGGTTTTGTCCATTGACTGTTTGGATCAACATCACGCACCAATTCATTGTTAATTGCAAAAGCACCTCTTATAGATGGTGAAAAAATGAAATAAGGTAAATAGATATCAATACCAAGTCCTAATTCATAACCAAAATTGCTTGATTTCATTCTAAATTCTCCGCTAGAATTGTCGTCTGGATTATTTTGATTGCTAGAAAAATTATAATCATAAGACACACCTCCAATTACATAAGGTCTTAAGTTTCCTATTCTATCAGTATGCAATTTTAAAAGTAATGGAGCGTGTAAATAAGTAGCACCTATTTTACGTGTGTTTTCTAGTTCTCCGCCAGCGATATTGGTAAAAAATAATGTTTTTGTATTACTTGAAAGTCCTGGTTCTATACGAAGTGACACGTTTTTATTTAAGTTCCAACCACCAATTAAACCAACATTAAACCCATAACTCGACTCAACTTGAACAAAAGTGTCAGGTTGTGTGTATGAAATTTTAAAATCTTTTTTATTGATTCCAAGATAATATCCCCAATAAATGATTTTAGCATCCTCATCAAGATGGTATTGAATAACATCTCTTTGTGCGTTTATTTTACTGATGCTTAATGAGATGAAGCAAATAAAAAGGATTGTTATTTTGTTCATAATTATTTAGTTGCCGTATAAATGGTTGCAACACCAAATGTTTGTGGTTTGTTTTCTACTTCTATAAACCCAACTTTTCGTAAAATATTGTTTAACTTTTCTCCGTATGGAAATTTTGAGGCTGATTCAGACAAATAGGAATAAGCAGATCCTTCTTTAGAAAATAAGCGTCCCATCAAAGGAAGTATTGTATTACTGTGGAAGTTATAAAATTGTTTGAACGGTGTTTTTTCTGGAACTGAAGTTTCTAAAATAACAAAAGTTCCTTTAGACTTTAAAACTCTTAATATTTCTGTTAAACCGATTTCTAAATGTTCAAAATTTCGAACACCAAACGCAACTGTAATTGCGTCAAAACTATTGTCGTCAAAAGGCATTTTTTCAGAATCGCCAAGTGTCATTTCGATTTTATCAGTAAGTTGTTCTTTGGCAATTTTTTCTTTACCAACGTTAAGCATTCCTTCAGAAATATCTAAACCAATTATTTTTTTTGCAGTTGTGCTTTTTGCAATATTGATAGCAAGGTCACCAGTTCCTGTAGCAATATCAAGTACAGATGTTGGATTACATTTTTTAACAATTGCAACTACTTTTTTACGCCATTTTACATCAATTCCGAAGGAAATCATACGGTTCATTCCATCGTAATTTTCTGAAATAGTGTCAAACATTTTAGCAACTTGCTCTTTTTTACCAAGTTTTGAATCTTTATAAGGTGTTATTTTTTCTGACATATTTTAACCGTTTATTGCAATTACAGTGTTAATTTTATTAGGAATCATCTCTTTTAACATGTTCTCAATTCCGTTTTTTAATGTTAATGTTGATGATGGGCAACCACTACAAGCGCCTTGTAAAATCACATTAACAGTTTGTGTGTTTTCATCATACGATTCAAATTGAATATTTCCTCCATCTGATGCAACTGCAGGTTTAACATATTCGTCTAAAATGGCAACAATTTGCTGTGATATTTCATCTAAATTTTCAGTTTTAATAATTGCTCTTTTTTCTTCGACTTTTGAGATAATTTTTTCACTAATAATGATATTTCCGTCAGCAATATACTCTCTAATAAAACTTCTAACTTCATTGGCTACTTCGCCCCATTCTGCAATATCAAATTTAGTGACAGACACATAATTTTCAGAAATAAAAATTTCTTTTACAAAAGGTAATTTAAATAATTCAACAGCCAAAGGAGCGTTTTTAGCATCGTCAATGTTTTTAAATTCAAATGTTTGTGAAGTTAACATTTTATTAGCTACAAACTTCATTACGCTTGGGTTTGGAGTGCTTTCGGCATAAATTTCAATGGCTACTTTTTTAGTTGATTTTACTCCGTCTAAAATAAGAATTTCGCCACTATTTAAATAGTTTTCTATTTGTTCTCTCACTGCTTCTTGAACATCACTCCATTTAATGATATCATAACGTTCTATTGCAATGAAATTTGCTGAGATATATACTCTTTTTACAAACGGTAAGTGGAAAAGTTGTTGCGCTAAAGGTGAGTTTTTAGCGTCATCTATATTGTTGTATTCGTAACTGCCATTAGTAATTGAAGCAGTGTGTACAAATTTTATGATTGTTGGATTATTTGTTGGTTGTATTGAAACTGAAATATTTTTCATGATTGTATAAAATAATTTTGGCAAAAATACTAAAACTATCTGTAAGGTTAGGGTAAACTCGTACTTTTATGTGGTTAGTAGATTCATCAAATATTCACGTATTTAGTGCTAAAACAGTGATTAATGGTTTCTTTAATTTAATTTCCAAACATTTATCCAAGTTTTGAGTTAATTCGCTGAAAATTCTGTGCAATCTGATAAAATATATGCGGATTTGACCCGTCTGTAAAGAATTTGCAACAGTTTGCATAGTTTAATTTAATTTTTAGTTTTTATTTATATAATTTTATATTTTTACACCGACTTAAAAATTGAAAACTTGAAAAAATCATCTCTACTCTTAAACTCTAAGAATATTTTTTTATGGAATCTAACAAAGGAAGCGGTTTTTAATAATTGCACTTATGTTAATAGATTTAAACTCTCTATATATCAAGAAAAAGTATCGTATACTTATCAAAGTAAGTTTAATTGTTATATAGAACTTCTTAGCAGATTGAATTTTTGTTATTTAAACCTGAGTTGCGATACAATTCCTTTAAGAATCGATGATAGTTAAGATGGTTGTATTTAAATCAAAAATATGATCGTGATTATTTAATATACAGATTAATATGTATGCCCTTTAATTTTTTGAGTTACTAATTTGATTTGAATAACAAAACTAATCCAATTACTATTCTGCTAATCCAGTTGTTATTAACTCTTTGTTAATAGCAAATAATCTGTTTTTATAAAAAATTCAAACTGCCTTCCTCAAACTAGGTATGAATGAAAAAAATTCATCAAATTACGTTGTTGAGCAATAAAGGTTTGTATATAGAATGTATAGATTTTGGCTTAATTAAAAAAATAAAATTAACTAATATAGTATATAATAAATAGATTGAAATTATCACAATAAATGTCTTGAAAACCAATATAAAAATTGATTTTTATAGAAGAATACAGACATATATTCAAGAAATTTAAACAAATACAATTCTAAACTGATAGAATAATTCGTTTAATAGGTTGTTTTGATTGCAAGCCTTACTAATTTCAAATTTGCTTTCAAATGAACAATATGAAATATTCAAAAAATTAGTATTAAAATTAAACCCTTATATAAATATAAACCATGAAAAAGTTTTTTGTATTATTTACTTTTTTAGTATTTAATTTATTTTTAGCAGCTCAAAACAGTTCATGTGCTAATGCAGATCCCTTTTGTACAACTGACGGAGCAGATTTCCCCAACACAACAGGTGTTAGTAGCGCTGAGGTAGGTCCTAATTATGGCTGTTTAGGAAGTGAACCTAATCCTGCTTGGTTTTACTTAAAAATAGATCGTTCTGGTGATTTGTTTTTACTAATAGAACAAAATACCTTGGCTGATTTTACAGGTGCTGGATTGGATGTGGATTTCATAGCTTGGGGACCTTTTACTGAGGCTGAATATTTAGCTGGAGTTTGTGATGATTTAACTGCTGAAAATACCGTTCCTGGACAAGGCACTCTAAATAATACGTCATCATCTCAAGGCTGTAGTTATACAACTTCAGAAGTTGAAAATTTTAATATTATTGGAGCAGTTACAGGTGAATATTATATTGTCTTGATAACAAATTTTTCTGGACGAGCTGGATTCATTAGGATGAATTTATTAAATGATGATGGAGGTACAACTGATTGCGGAATTTTAAATCCTGTTTTAGGTCCAGATATCGTAGATTGTGAAGGGACAATAGTTACATTAGACGGTACAACTGATGGAGCAGTGAGTTATAAATGGTTTTTTGACGATGGTAATGGTATGGTTGAAATACCTGGAGAAACATCGTCAACTCTTAATGTTACAGTTACAGGAACTTACAAAATTGAAATATTTGATGGAACGAATCGAAGTACAGATGAAATTGATGTAACGTTTAACGCAACTCCAACTGCTACTCAACCGTCAACTATGATTCAGTGTGATGATGATAACAACGGTACGATGCCATTTGTACTAACCGACCAAGATACAAGTATCAATACCGATGCAGGTATGAGCATCACCTATTACCTAAGCCAAGCCGAAGGCGATGCAGGCACAACAGGCGCGCCCACAAGCCCTTATGAAAGTGGCACTAAAACTATTTACGTACGTGTAGAAAACGATTTACATACAGATTGCTATAGCAC
>CAMZLV010000030.1 GCA_947311835.1 uncultured Lutibacter sp.
CGCATTGTATTTACCATTCCTTTTTCTTTTACAGGCATTGATGAAAGGGTGATGATTAAATCACCTTTTTCTACATAACCTTGATGTTCTGCAATTTTATTAAGGTCTTTTATGGTTTGATCTGTAGATTCCATTTTGTCATAAAAAAACGCTTTTACTCCCCAAAGTAAGTTGAGTCTTGATAAAATTCGTTTGTTAGAGGTAAATGCTAAAATATTTACATTTGGTCTCCAAGCAGATATTTGAAAGGCAGTATAACCACTATTTGTTAATGTTTGAATTGCTTTTGCACCAACATCATCCGCCATATGCGCTGCATGATAACAAATTGATTTGGTAATATATCTTTTTGTTAAAATATGAGGAATTCTATTAGGAACTGTAATTCTTGGTGAATCTTCTACACTTTCTATAATTCTTCTCATTTGATTTATTACCATTACTGGAAATGCGCCAACAGAAGTTTCTCCTGATAGCATTACAGCATCTGCACCGTCCATAATAGAATTGGCAACATCATTTACTTCAGCTCGTGTAGGTATTTGATTGCTAATCATGGTTTCCATCATTTGTGTAGCAATAATGATAGGAATTCGCGCTGATTTTGCTTTTTCAACCAACGTTTTTTGAATTAGTGGCACTTGTTCCATAGGTAATT
Source organism: uncultured Lutibacter sp. (assembly GCA_947311835.1). Classification (GTDB taxonomy): domain Bacteria; phylum Bacteroidota; class Bacteroidia; order Flavobacteriales; family Flavobacteriaceae; genus Urechidicola. The sequence continues at coordinate 659 of CAMZLV010000030.1, forward strand.
CTACTCCTAAATCTCCACGAGCAACCATTAGTCCATCACAAGATTTAATGATATCATCAATATTAGTTATAGCCTCGGGTTTTTCTATTTTTGCAATAATAGGAATTTTACAATCAGAATGTTTTTTTATTAATTTTTCTAAATCTTTACAATCTTTAGGTGTTCTGACAAATGATAAAGCAAACCAATCTACTTCTATTTCACAGGCAAAAATTGCATCCTTAATATCCTTTTTAGTAAGTGCAGGTTGAGAAACATTCGTATTTGGTAAGTTTACACCTTTTTTCGAGTGTAGTATTCCTCCAACTAAAATTTTTGTTTCTACTTCAGAAATACCGTCCGTTGCTATTACTTCAAAACTTAATTTTCCGTCATCAACTAATATTTTTTCTCCAACTTTTACATCTTTTGGAAATCGTTTATAAGTCATATAAGCTCTTTCAGACGAACCAACACATTTTTGTGTGGTAAAAGTAAAGGTGTTTCCTTTGATTAATTCAACACCATCTCCCATTTTACCAACACGTAATTTTGGACCTTGTAAATCAGCCAAAATTGCAACGTTATGCCCTAATTGTTCATTCATTTTACGAATGTTTGCAACCGTTTCTCTCACATGATCATGTTCAGCATGCGAAAAATTAATTCGAAATACGTTTACGCCTGCAATACTCATTTTAGCAATCATTTCAGGTGAATCACATGCAGGTCCTAATGTTGCAACAATTTTAGTTCGTTTAGTTTTTGCCATAGTTAAAATATTAAGTAGTCTTTCGAATTTAGTGTATAAGGATTAATGGTATATGATGTAATTATTTGATTGATGTTTTTAACTTTTTTAATGAATTTTTTCAATTCTAAGTTTGATATTTCACCTTCTATTTTGATAAAATAATCGATTTCTTTTTTTTCACTTACTAAATAAGTAGTGTTGCTAAAAGCAGTGTCTTTTGAAAACAGACTTACTGTTTGATTCCTTTTACTTGTTCCAACACATTTATTTGCAATTATATAAATTGATAATTGCTTTTGCTCGTCAATAAATTCAAATAAAGAAAAAGAAGCGTTTTTATTTTTAAAATCAAGTCTGTAATCAGATTTTTGAAATTTTGTATTTAAATGTTTGTTTAATAAATAGGCTAATTTGTAATCTTCTTCAGAAGTATGTATTCCAATTAATGAGTAATCATCAACTAAATCTAAAGAGTGAATTTGCATTTTAATAACATTTAAATGGATTTGCTAAGGTATGAAATGTTATTTTAAAAATGTTTAAGAATTTCGCAAAAAGACAGACGTTTTTTTAAGTATTTACTATTGTTTCATTTTATTTTGAAATGCAAAATAGGCTCTTTTTGAAGCGATTTCTTCTGCTTTTTTCTTTGATGTTGCACGTCCTTTAGCAATTAATTTATTGTCTAAAGTAAGTTTTACACTAAAGTGTTTTATTTTGTCATTGCCAGTATCTTCATACACATTATAACTAAAATCTTTCTTTTCCTTTTGGCACCATTCAATAAATAAACTCTTGTAACTAGTTATTTTACCTTCTAGTTTTTCAATATTTACATATGGTTTTATAACGCATTTGTATACAAATTTTTTGCAATATTTATAACCTCTATCTAAATAGATGGCGCCGACTAATGCTTCAAAAATGTTTCCATTTATATTCTCGCCAAATTTAGATTTAGACACATTGCTCTTTACAAATCGAACCAAATCCAAATCGCCACCTAATTTATTTAAATGCTTTCTACTTACAATTTTAGAACGCATTTTAGTTAGATACCCTTCATTTCCTGAAGGAACTTTCTTAAATAAGTAAGAAGCAATTACTGCGCCAAGTATAGCGTCTCCTAAGAATTCTAGACGTTCGTAGTTTTGCGGATTTCCAAGTTTATTTGTTTTTTTGATTGATCTATGAACAAATGCTTTTTTATAAATCGCTAATTTTTTTGGTGAAAAACCTAATATGACTCTTAATTCACTATAAAAACTTTCATCTTCTTTAGATTTAGAGTTTATTATTTTGCGAATAAAATTCATTTAAATTATTTAGTCTATTTTTTTGAAAAGCACACATGCGTTGTGCCCTCCAAATCCAAAAGTATTACTCATTGCAATTTTTACATCGCGTTTTTGAGGTTTATTTAATGTAAGATTAAGTTTACTATCAATTGCTTCATCTTGAGTAGTATGATTGATAGTTGGTGGAATAATTCCATTTACTATTGACATGATTGATGCAATAGCTTCAATGGCTCCAGCTGCTCCAAGCAAGTGTCCTGTCATCGATTTTGTTGAGTTGATATTAAGCGTGTATGCATGCTCTTTAAAAACTTCTGTTATTGCTTTTGTTTCGGCAATATCTCCAAGAGGCGTTGAGGTACCATGTACATTAATAGCATCAACATCTTCTGGTTTTAAGCCTGCATCTTCTAAACAATTTAGCATTACATTTTTAGCACCTAATCCTTCAGGATGTGGTGCGGTAATATGATGCGCATCGGCAGACATTCCTCCACCTCCAACTTCGGCATAAATTCTTGCTCCACGAGCTATAGCGTGTTCATATTCTTCTAATATAAGCGCTCCTGCTCCTTCGCCTAATATAAAACCATCTCTATTTTTATCAAATGGTCTCGATGCTGTTTTTGGATCGTCATTTCTTGTAGAAAGTGCGTGCATTGAGTTAAAGCCTCCCATTCCTGCTTTAGTTACTGCTGCTTCTGATCCTCCTGTTACAAATATATCGGCTTTTCCTAATCGTATATAATTAAAAGCGTCAATAATTGCATTGGCTGATGATGCACATGCAGATACTGTTGTGAAATTTGGACCTCTAAATCCGTATTTGATTGAGATAAAACCTGGAGCAATATCTGCAATCATTTTTGGTATAAAGAAAGGGTTGAATCTTGGAGTTCCATCACCAGAAGCAAAGTTTAACACTTCGTTTTGAAATGTTTCTAATCCTCCAATTCCTGCGCCCCAAATAACGCCAACTCTATCTTTATTAATTTTTTCTAAGTCTATTTTTGAGTCGTTAATGGCTTCTTCAGCTGCAACCATAGCATACTGAGCGAATTTATCCATTTTACGAGCATCTTTTCTGTTTATAAAATCGGTTACTTCAAAGTTTTTCACTTCACAAGCAAAGCGTGTTTTAAATTTAGATGCATCAAAATGCGTAATTGGAGCAGCACCGCTAACTCCATTTAATAAACCATTCCAATATTCTTCTAAATTATTACCAATAGGTGTAAGCGCACCCATTCCAGTAACTACAACGCGTTTTAATTTCATAAACTAGATTGTGTTAAATTAAAAACCACGAATTGATTTAGTTTCCAATTCGTGGTTTGTTATTTTTCAGATTACTTTTTAGCTTCTTCTATGTAACTAACAGCTTGACCTACAGTCCCGATGTTTTCGGCTTGGTCATCTGGAATTTGAATATCAAATTCTTTTTCGAATTCCATGATTAATTCTACTGTGTCTAATGAATCAGCTCCTAAATCGTTAGTGAAGCTAGCTTCGTTTGTTACTTCATTTTCATCTACGCCTAATTTATCTACGATAATGGCTTTTACTCTTGATGCAATGTCTGACATAATTTTTTAATTTTAAATTTAAATTCTCGGCAAAAATAAAAAACTTATTTTGGATATTTACATTTACCTCGAAAAATGTGAAGACAATATAAAAAAAAATATTTAATTTTTATCTTAATCTTCGTAATTGTTAATATTTATTCTTTTTTTTGTTGTACCACAAACATATGAATTTTTAATGAAACGTATCGTAATTTTTGCTTCTGGTTCGGGAACGAATGCCGAAAATATAAGCCTTTTTTTTCAACAAGTGAATCACGCATCTGTTGTACATGTTTTGACAAACAATAAAGATGCCAAAGTTTTAGAACGCGCTAAAAGATTAAATATAAACACATTAACATTTAGTAAAAACTATTTTTTAGACGAAAACAAGTTGCTTCAATTTCTAAAAGCAGAAGCAGATTTAATTGTTTTAGCAGGTTTTTTATGGAAAGTTCCTTCGCATATTATTAACGCATTTCCTGATAAAATTATTAATATTCATCCAGCATTATTACCAAAATACAGTGGAAAAGGAATGTATGGAATGCATGTTCATAAAGCTGTTGTAGCAAATAAAGAGACAGAAACAGGCATCACAATTCACTATGTAAATGAAAATTATGACGAAGGAGCGATTATTTTTCAGGCAAAAACGCACGTTTTACCTTCTGATACGGCAGAAGATGTTGCCAAAAAAATCCATTTATTGGAACAAAATTATTTTCCTAAAATCATTAATGGTGTTTTGTTAAAAGAGTAGTTAGTGTTGTCATAAGTTTTTTATATGAGTAAAAAGAAAAAATATTATGTTGTATGGAGCGGACACAAAACAGGTGTGTTCTCATCGTGGAAAGTATGTAAAAAACACATTGCTAATTATCAAGGAGCTCAATACAAGTCGTTTGTATCTCAAACAGAAGCCGAAAAAGCGTTTAAAGGAAACTATTTTGATTATATAGGTAAGGATACTACTAAGAAAAAATTATCAGCAACAGAATTAAAAAAAATAGGAAAACCAATTATGAATTCTATTTCTGTAGATGGCGCTTGTAACAATAAAGGTTTAGCCGAATATCAAGGAGTATATACTGACACG
>CAMZLV010000031.1 GCA_947311835.1 uncultured Lutibacter sp.
CTTTTACAAAGTTTAGTATATTTTTACCTTTAAATTGTTCCATATCCTTAATTTTAAAGGGTAAATATACAGAATTTATATTAATAAGTCAATTAAATATTATGTGCATTGAGCCTCCGTGCATAAACATATGCGTTATAAATTGCCAAGGTTTAAAAAGTTCTGAAGCGGGATAAAATAACGCAAACCAAGCCAACATTTTTTCTTCCATATTTGGTAGCATATAAGTGGCTACATAAAAAAGCACGTTTATTATTATTAAATGCTTAACGGCATCTGTTATTTTATTCATCATAATTCAAATTTTTTGTCTATTTCGTTTAATTCCATTGTAATAAATATTGGCTTTCCTAACGGTGAATGATTCGGTTCTTTACATGTAAATAATCTTCCAACGATATTTTCTTGCTCTTCGGTATTTAATTGAATACCATTTTTTATAGCCAAACTTTTAGCCAAACTTTTAGCCATCACATCTAATTGACTAAAACTCGAGTCTGGAATTTCATTTTTAATATCTTCTAATAATTCCTCAATTATCATCGTTACTTGGCTTTCGCTTATTGTAGTTGGTATTCCTTTTACAACAATAGTTTCGTTTTTGGAGGTATCAAATAAAAACCCAGTACTTTCTAGGTCTGTTTTAATTTCTTCAATTAATTTTATATCGTCTTTGCTAAAATTTATTTCTAACGGAAATAATAATTGCTGACTCATCGCTTCTTTAACAGTGATATTTTCTAAATATTCTTCATATAAAATTCGCTGATGTGCTAAATTTTGATTGATAAATAATATACCAGATTTTACGGTACTAACTATATATTTTCTATGGATTTGATATGTTTTTGCAACTGAATTTTCACTTTCAAATAAATTTAAATCCGTAGTTGGAGTTACTTCAATATTATGAATATCAATTTTAGGTGTTTCTAATGCTGTGTACAAACTCTCCCAATCTTGTGGTTGCTTTTCACGTTTATAATTGAAGTTTGAGGTGTTATTTGAGTCTGTTTTAAACGGATTAAAACTAGAATCTACTGTAATAGAAGGTTCTTTATATACATTTTTGTTCTTAAAATCATAAGGTACATCAAGTGTCGCATCACGATTAAAATCAAGTGCAGGAGCAACATTATATTGACCTAAACTGTGTTTTACGGTAGAACGAATAATTGCATATAATATCTTTTCATTATCAAACTTTACTTCCGTTTTGGTTGGATGGATATTGATGTCAATAGTATTAGTTGGTACGGTTAAGTATAAAAAATACGATGGATGATATCCTGAACTTAATAAGCCGTCAAATGCGCTCACAATAGCGTGATGCAAGTATGCGTTTTTTACAAATCTATTATTTACAAAAAAGAATTGTTCACCTCTTTTTTTCTTAGCAAATTCAGGCTTTGATACAAATCCTGTAAGGGTTACAACATCAGTTTCTTCATCAATAGGAACCAGTTTTTCATTGGTCTTTTTTCCTAAAACAGCAACAATACGCTTGCGTAAATTACTTTTTTCTAATCGATACACTTCATTTTCATTATGATACATAGAAAATGAAATAGCTGGATGCACCAAAGCAACTCGTTGAAATTCATCAATTATATGACGTGTTTCTACGCTATTTGATTTTAAAAAATTACGCCTTGCAGGAATGTTGTAAAACAGGTTTTTAACAGCAATTGAAGTGCCTTTAGGAGTTGTTGTTAATTCTTGAGTTATAATTTGACTTCCTTCAATTTTTATATGTGTGCCAAGTTCTTGATTTTCTTGTTTGGTTTTTAAGGCTACATGTGCAATTGCTGCAATTGAAGCCAAGGCTTCACCTCTAAATCCTTTGGTTTGAAGGTTAAATAAATCATTTGCTGTTTTTATTTTAGAAGTAGCATGTCTTTCAAAACAAAAACGAGCATCCGTTTCGCTCATTCCTTTACCATTATCAATAACTTGAATTAAGGTTTTTCCTGCATCTTTTATCAATAATTTTATTGAAGTTGCATCCGCATCAATAGCGTTTTCAAGTAATTCTTTTACTACAGATGCAGGTCGTTGTACGACTTCTCCAGCAGCAATTTGATTGGCTACATGATCAGGTAATAGTTGTATAATATCTGACATTATTTTTTTATACTGAAAATAGATAAATCAAAATCAATAATAAATAGAAATATAAAAACTAAAATCGCTATTATTATTAAAATTGTTTTGGTAGCACTTTTTTCTTGTGGATTTCTTAGTTCATCAAATGCATTGGTAAATTTTGATTTTAATCCAACATTACCATTTAATGTACTTCTGTACTCATCAAATTTTTGTTTAAATTCATATGGATTTCCACCTTCGCCATTTTTATAATAACGAGGTTGATAACCAAATTTTTTATTTTTTTTGAGTTTTAAAAGTCCCATTTTACTTTGTGTTTATAGTAAAAACCAAAATTACACAAATAATTACTTGTGGTCAAATTTTGTTTATAAGTAAAGTACGGATTTTAGTTAAAATCGAGGTGTTTGGTATTTCTATTGCATTTAGAAGTAGCACTGATAGTATTAAGTGCCGCCATTTCAATTGCTGCAATTGCACATTCTACGCCTTTGTTACCAAGTTTCCCTCCAGAACGGTCAATAGATTGTTGTTTGGTATTATCAGTTAAAACACAAAAAATGGTTGGTGTATTGTATTTAATATTTAAATCTTTAATACCTTGTGTAACGCCATCGCATACAAAATCAAAATGTTTAGTTTCTCCTTGTATAACGTTTCCGATAGCAATAATAGCATCTAATTGTTGGGTTTCTAACATTTTTTTACAGCCAAAAATCAATTCAAAACTTCCCGGAACTTCCCAAGTAATGATGTTTTCTCTTACGGCACCGCAATCAATCAAAGTATCAATTGCGCCTTGTGTTAAGTTAGAAGTGATTTCAGCATTCCATTTAGAAACAACAATCCCAAATCGAAAATTCTTCGCATTTGGGATTGTTGTTTTATCATATACAGATAAATTTGTTGTAGCCATTATGTCTAATTATTTTCCTGCGTATTTTGCTTTACTGATATAGATGGCTATATTTTTTGCTTCTTCTGATTTTGGATATTCATTTTTTATTTTTTCAAAATATTGTAATGCTTTATCAGATTTTCCTATTTCTAAGGCAGTATTTCCTGCTTTAAATAAGAATAAAGGAGTCGTAAACGAATTGTCTTTTAAGTTTGCTGCTTTTTCATAATATTCAAGCGCATCTTCTGGTTGGTTAAGGTCAGCAAAGGCATCACCTATAGCACCTTTAGCAACAGGACCTAAGGCTAAATCATCAGAAGAAAATTCTTCTAAAAAGTCAATTGCTTCGGGAAACTTTTTCATCTTAAGATAAGAAATTCCAGCATAATAATTTGCTAAATTTCCTGCTTTGGTACCAGAAAAATTGTTTGCAATATCAATAAAACCAAATTTTCCATCAGCACCTTCAAGACCTAAAGTATATAAAGAGTCAACTGCTACGGCACTTGTACTTGCTTGATCAAAATATTTTTTTGGAAATGCCAATTCATCTGCAGCCTCTTTTTCATTAGGTTCAGCAATAAATTTTTCATAAGCCAAGAAAGCCAAAATTCCTAAAACAATAACACCCAAAACAATAAATATGTTTTTTTGGTTTTTAATTACCCATTCTTCTGATCTAGATGCAGTTTCATCTAAGGTGTTAAAAACTTCTGCAGTTGTACTGTCTTGTTCAATTGTTGATTTTACTTCACCAACATCGTTTTTAATTTTTTTTGCTCTTTTTTTATAAGTCGCCATTATATTCTTAAATTTGTAGGCGCAAAAGTAAGATTTTTAATTGGAAAGTAAAAGTCCATTTATAGCAAAAATTTCAATAATTTTACCAATCCTTTTAAAATCAATAAAAAAAGCATGTATTTAGATAAATTATCACTACTAAATTTTAAAAATTTCGAGTCCAAATCATTTGATTTTCAAGAAAAAATAAATTGTTTTGTAGGTGATAATGGTATCGGAAAAACAAATGTGTTAGATGCTATTTATTACCTTTCTTTTGGAAAAAGTTATTTTAACCCTATTGCAAGTCAAAATATAAAACACAACCAAGAGTTTTTTATGATTGAAGGTTCTTATCGTATAGATGATAGAAAAGAATCAATTGTGTGCAGTTTAAAACGAGGTCAAAAAAAGATAATTAAGCGTAATGATAAAGTGTATGAACGTTTTTCGGATCATATTGGATATTTGCCTTTGGTTATTATTTCACCTGCTGATCGAGATTTAATAATTGAAGGAAGCGATAGACGTAGAAAATTTATTGATAGTGTAATTTCTCAATCTGATAAAAGGTATTTGAAAGCATTGATAAATTATAATAAAATAGTGCAACAGCGCAATACGTTATTAAAATATTTTGCTGCTAACCGTACATTTGATGACTTAAATTTAAAAGTATATGATGAACAAATGGAGCAATTTGGTACTCAAATTCATCAAAAAAGAAAAGATTTTTTAACTGATTTTACACCCATTTTTGAGCAAAGATATAAAACGATTTCTGGAGGAAAAGAACATGTTAGTTTGCGCTATAAAACACAGTTAGATGATGATTCTTTAACCAATTTATTGGCTCAATCAGTTGAGAAAGATAGGGTTTTGCAATATACAAGTGTTGGTATTCATAAAGATGATTTATTATTTGAAATAGATGGTTTTTCAGTAAAGAAATTTGGAAGTCAAGGACAACAAAAGTCTTTTTTGATAGCACTAAAATTAGCACAGTTTGACTTTATTAAAAAACAGGCAAATGTAAAACCAATTTTGTTGTTAGATGATATTTTTGATAAATTAGATGCGCATCGAGTTACACAAATAATCAGTTTGGTTAATAATGATGATTTTGGACAGTTATTTATTAGTGATACACATGCTGATAGAACAGAAGAAGTTGTAAAAAAAACCAAGCAATCGTATCAAATATTTAAGTTATAATGGCAAAACGAGAAAACGAATCAATGCGTATTGAAGACCTTATCAAAGTTATGATAAAGGAGAATAACTTAACCAAAGGGATGCGTCAAATGGATGTTCGAGAGGCTTGGGGAAAATTGATGGGAAATGGAGTAATGTCTTATACCGAAAGTGTACAATTGCAAAATAAAACGTTAATTGTAAAACTAAAATCATCTGTACTGAGAGAAGAGTTATCATACGGTAAAGACAAGATAATTGCTATGATAAATGAAGAACTAGGAGAGGAGTTGGTTACCAAAATTTTGTTGGTTTAAAAAAAGTTTGTAAGATTTTAAGAAATAATTGAAATGGTTTTGATTTTATACCAATAGTTGGTATTTTTGTTAAAAACAACAGTTATGGCAAAAAATACTTCCATTTTATTAGGTGATTATTTCAATGAATTTATAAATGAACAGATAACTTCTGGAAAATATTCTTCGGTAAGTGAAGTTGTTAGATCTGCATTACGATTGTTTGAACATGAAGAGAATAAGAAAAAAGAACTAATAAGACAACTTAAAAAAGGTGAGGAATCTGGGTTTATAGAAGGTTTTAATAAAAATGAATTTCTTAGTTCAATGAGAATTAAACATTCAAATGGCGAATTATAGAATAAGTATTGAAGCCAATAAGGATCTTGAAAAAATATGGAAATACACCTTTGAATCTTGGTCTGTTAAGCAGGCAGATAGATACATTAACCAAATTTTTGAAGAAATAGAATATATATCCGTTACACCTGAAAACGGGAAAAATTTTAGTTATGTAAGAAAAGGATATTTTAGAACAAAAGTAAATTTTCATTTTATATTCTACAGGATTGAAAATAAAACTATAGAAATTATTCGTATTCTACATCAACGAATGGATATTGAAAATAGATTGCAATAGAAAGTTGAAAATTTAAAACTTCATTCGTTGTATTCTAACAGCATTTAAAATAGCTAATAGCGCTACACCAACATCAGCAATTACAGCTTCCCACATGGTTGCCATACCAAATGCACCTAAAATCAGAACGAGTATTTTTACGCCTAACGCTAAAAAAATATTTTGCCAAATTATTTTAGTGGTTTCATTACCAATATTAATTGCAGTTGCAATTTTTGAAGGTTGATCAGTTTGTATGATTATATCAGCCGTTTCAATGGCTGCATCAGAACCTAAACCGCCCATAGCCATACCAACATCAGCAAGTGTAATTACTGGCGCATCATTAATACCATCGCCAATAAAAGCAATCGTTCTTCCTTTTGCCTTTAGTTTTTCAACTTCATTTATTTTATCTTCTGGTAATAATCCTCCTAATGCTTTGTCAATTCCTAATTGTGTAGCAACTTTATCTACGACCAATTGCTTGTCTCCAGATAACATTACTATTTCTTTTATTTTTGAAATCTTATGTAAATCTGTAATTGTTTTTTGAGCATCTTCTTTAAGTGTATCTGCAATGGTAATATATCCTGCATACGTATTATTGATAGCAATAACTACGATGGTATCTGTATTGGTGCGTAAGGCATCATCAAAAGTAACATTAAATTTTTCTAAAAGTTTTAAATTACCTGCTAAGACTTGATATTCATCAACTTGACCTTTCATTCCATGGCCAGAAATTTCTTCAATATTGGTAGTTTTAAGTTTTGGAGTCTTTTGTTTGATATCAGATTGATGATAGAACTTAGCAATAGCCTCAGCAATTGGATGTGTAGAATTGCTTTCTAAAGTAGCCACTAAATTTAATAGAATGTCTTTGTCAAAGTTTACAGCAACTACTTTTTGCACTTCAAAAACACCTTTGGTAAGTGTGCCTGTTTTGTCCATTACAACGGTATCTACTTTGGTCATAATGTCTAAAAAGTTAGCGCCTTTAAACAAAATTCCGTTTCTAGATCCTGTACCTATTCCTCCAAAATAACCCAACGGAATTGAAATAACCAATGCACACGGACAAGATATCACCAAGAAAATTAAAGCACGTTGTAACCATGTTTGAAACACATAATCACTTCCTAAGAAAAAATATGGAATAATGACCAAAGCAACTGCCAACCAAAAAACTATTGGTGTATATACTTTTGCTAAACGGCTGATAAGCAATTGTGTTTTTGCTTTTCTACCAACAGCATTTTGAACTAATTTTAAAATTTTAGATAGTTTGGTGTCGGCAAATTTACTTGTGGTTTTTACTTCAATAACTTTATTTAAATTTAGCATTCCTGCTAAAACGGTTTCGCCTTTTTTCTTGTTGTCTGGAGCAGATTCTCCTGTTAAGGCAGCGGTATTTAAAACTGCATTTTCTGAGAGTAAATCACCATCTAATGCAATTTTTTGTCCTGCTTTTATTTGAATAATACTACCAATTGCTACTTCTTTTGGATGCATAATAATTTGCTGTCCGTTTTGCAAAACGGTCACTTCTTCTACCTGAACTTTTAGCAAGGCTTCTATAGAGCGTTTGGCTTTGTTTACGGCTGCTTCTTGAAACAATTCACCTACAACATAAAATAACATCACCGCAACACCTTCGGCATACGAACCAATTAAAAAAGCACCAATCGTAGCGACTGACATTAATACAAATTCGTTGTAAAAATCGCCTTTAGCAATCAATTTAAGGGCTTTTAATACGATAGGACCGCCAATAAAAAGGTAGATAACGCCAAACCAAATTAAAGGAATAGGTGCTTTGAAAAAGGAAATATCATAAAAATCAAATGCAATCCCTAAGAGTAAAAACACCAATCCAACTGCAGGAATTATATATTCTTTATTAAAAGTTACGGTTTCTTTTTCGGCGACTTCTTTGGTGTAATCTATGGCGCAGGCACCATCTGTACAGTCATTTGTATTATCAGTTGTGTGTTTTTCTATTTCTTCGTGATTGTGGCTCATAGTTTTTGCAAATTTGATAGCACAAAAATAGGTTTTAAAAAGATGCAACAGAAGTGCAATTTTTAAAAAAGACCTCACAGGTTTTTAAAACCTGTGAGGTCTGAAATTTTATTTCTAAATGATGTTTAAAAAGAGTTACTTTTTTATTTCGTGTAAAGTAATTACTACGAACTCTAAATTTTAACTTTAAATCTTCACTAATAAACTCTTTCCTTAATTTATCTAAAATAAATACAGAAGTTTTTTTCATTTTAACTGTTTTAAAATCAGTTAAATATACAAAAAATAAATTGAAAAATCTAATTAAATTACTGATAATCAATTATTTAAACCCTTAACTTAATGACATTGAGCGGGAGCGGGTTATTTAGTCAAAAATCGAATTTTATATATTTTGAAAAAAGAACTTCAATCTTACCGTCATAGTTGTCCATAAAAACATATTGGTACTCTTTTTTTAAACTTAGATAGTAGGTTGCATTATCAAAAACAACCTTTATATTACGTGTTTTACGGTCTATTATTGCAATGTACTCTATTCCAAAAGATGGGTCAACAGGCTTAAGCTCTCCTTCTGCAATTAATTCTTTATCAACATAGACTTTGACCATTTCACTTTCAAAAGAATGCCTAAAAATGATATAATGCTTCGTTTTATCAGTTTCATTTTCAGTATAGTCAATTTGCCTCGGTGTTGGTTCTTCGGTATTGTATACTATTGGTAGAGTTTGTGCAACACAAGAAGTGAGCAAAAACAAGAATAAATATAATAAAGTATATTTCATTGTATGCTGTTTTTATTGTTGTTTCTTGATAGTGTTGATTACTTCGGTACGTTGTGCAGGGACTATATTTCTACCTACAGCTCCAGCTTTCATTATATTTCCTCGTGAACCAAACTCTGAATTTTGAATACCTTGATTTACAGCTGGTGTATTTTCACTCGGTTTATTTGCGTGTCCCAAACCCCCTGCGTGTCCTGTCTCGTGAGCACCAGTAAGAGAAGATTCTCTAGTACTAGTGTTCTTTACAACAACCTGTATCCTGTTCACTTGAGTATTACTAATATTGTCAACCTTACCAGATGCCAAATCAACAGACATTTTATCTTCTGATGATAACTGGTCGTAGTTATTAACTATAACTTTATCCACTAAATCTATAAAGAAATCTCCATCTGCTGTACTTGCGCTATCTACATACTCATAACTAACATTAACAATAGTATTAACACCATCTGAACCTTCTCCACTAAACGAATCCTTGACTTGATTCCCTATTCCTTCTGCTCTTGCGACAACTTGTTCTTGTGTCAATCTATTATTAATTCTTTAATTTTATATTTAACTTTTGAGTACTATCTATCTTTGTAGTATCTATAACTTCTTTCACATTTCTTATGATAGTATCTAAAGGATTAATCCCTTTTTCTTTCCATTTTTTATTAGCATTATGAACACCTTCTATTGTTTTTGAAGCAGCATTACCAAACCCAATACCGATATAATAATAAAAGCCACAAATAGATATTACTGCTACAAAAAAAATAGTTAAAGTTGTATTTTTTATTTTATTTTTATTCATCACAATTTTCAGTACATTTTTGGTCTTTATATTCGATTACTAATTTACCTTTAAAACTTATTCCATCTTTTGAAAAAGTAAAGTCTTTAAATTTACCTTTATAAACATTAGTAAATTTTCTTTTATAATTTTTTCCGTTTTTATCTTTTGCTATTGATTCTGTTCCATCATAACTATAATAAGCATCTATAATACCTTCATCTACTAAAGCTGATAATGTATTTAATCCATAAGTAATCATTTGGTTTAAGTCTGCTGTTTCTTTATCCATTGATAGAGCTTCTTCAAGTGTTGAAGGTGTAATACTTTTTATTGCTTTTTTGATACCAAGTTTTGCTGCCCAATCAGGTAACTTAACCCCTCCTTTTATTGAAGATTCTATATCTTGGTTTGCTTTAGGATTATTTTTAAAAACCCCTACTTTATTACCATCTTTTTCAGTATAAACACCTCCTACAGTACCAACACCTTCAATTGTCATACCATAATTAACTTGATTATTATTACCTACATCTAAACTAACAGCGCCTATTGCAGTATAAGTCTTATTATCTTTAGTTAATTGACCTAAAAAGTGAATAGAAATTTTTTCTAAACCTTCTAATTCAACAGCGTCAATAACTCTATTCTCACTAAAAGCATATGTAGAGTTGTGATAAAAATCTTCTGCCAATGGATCTAGACTCATAAACCTACCTATTGCAGGATCGTGATTTCTCCATTTAAACTCAATCCAATTTAAACCAAGTTCTTTATGTGTTTCCTGTCCTTGGAACGTTTTGTAGTTATTTTCCGCACCATTCACGACATTATTATACCCTTTATGTTCAAGTCCGAAGGGATAGTAGTTTATGCGTTTTTTTTTAATCGGCACCCTTTTTTTAGAGTGTACTATCTCTAAAAAATAAAAATTTTGATATTTAAGTTTGATGCATCCCATTGATGCTACAATATATGAACTTTTGATTAATTGCCACGCAAGGAATATACAGTATTTTCGTGCCTCAAAAACCTCTGTATATTCCTTGCTTCCTTTGCCACGATATGTTACATAATTGGCATTATAATACAGTCGCTTAAATCCACGCTTCGCCCAAACTGTAAGTTATAATGTAAACTATGTAAAATACTCCCTTTCTCATTTCTGCCATCGCTTTTGAGCAAGTTTATGAAGACTAACGCACTTCGTTTGTTTCATTTTAAAAACTAACGGAACTCCATCAGCTCCAGCAACCTCTGTTCCGTTACTTTTTAAAACGTTTTTATTAGCAGTAAAACGTTCCAATAATAGTTGAAAAAGAGGTGGATAAATGCGGTGGATTTTCAACTATTATTGGAATGAGACAAACGATAGTGCGTTCAGCTTTTTAGTTCTAAAGTTTGTTATTTAGTTCGGATTTGAGCAGTAGGCAAGAGGCAATTTTACATAATAGCAGTTATAACGACTATTTTTAAACCACTAAAATATAAACGTCTAAAAATTGTGCGAAGCGAACTTATAACTTCTATTATGTAACTTTGCTTTGGGTAGTTTTTATGGCGGATTTTTTGTTTTGAGCGTTGGACACAACTGTTTGTAATTGTGAGGTACGAACAACTTGCAAAGTGTTGTATTTGCTTTGGCTACAAAAAACATGACCTAAAAACTACAGAAGTGATGGCGAGCGGAACAAAACAAAAAACAGAGGATTTTGAGTAAGCGAAAAAACTGGGTTTTGTTTTGTGGGGATTTATTCAGTTGCTTCCTTTAATATTCTTTCACATTGCAACAAAATATTTTCATCATTACAATCTAATATTAATTGTATGATTTCTAATTTTATTTTAATCATTTCAGATTCTGTCATAATTATTTCTTCTTCTTTTCTGGATTTTGCCAAGTATTAAAAACAGAATATACAATTACTTTTCCTTTTGTTATTTCGTAAATAATCAAGAATGGAAAACGTTTTATAAATGCTTCTCTATAAGGTTTTCTCTTTTGTGGAAAGTGTTTTGGATAGGTTGTAATTCTATCAAAATAAGTGTCTAAATGTTCTAAAAACTCTTCGCCTAATCCTGTTCGTTTTTCTTCGTAATAAAGATAAGCTTCTATGATTTCTAAATTAGCTTCGTCTTTAACTTCTAAAATATATGTCATTATTGAGCAGCATTTCTTGCGTTCTGTTTGACTTGTTCCCAAGTAAACGATTTACTTTCTCCTTTTAAATGAGCTTCTCTACGTTTGTCAATAAGTTCGTATTGCTCTTTAGTTAATGTAAGTTCTTGCTCGTCATTTTGATAACTTTCTGCTAATGCTTTTATCATTTTTAAAAGACGTATATCTGCTGTATTTATATATTGTTTGACTGTTTTTCTTAAATCTAATGTTGCCATAATTTCTGTGCTTTTAGTATAACAAATGTACAATTTTTGTTCCATTTTTTTAGTTTATGAGATTGGATGAAAATTATTTACTATTTCGTGCAAGTTTTCTAAATCGTCTTGCAAGTATCTTTCGGTTGAAGATATATAACGATGTCCTGCAAGATATTGTGTTTTTCGTAAGTTGTATTGTCCTAACCAATTTGTAATTACTGATGCTCTTATTTGTTTTATATTCTCTACGTTGTTATTTATTTTTTTGAGTTTTTTAAAGATGTGATGAATGATTGAACTAAATCTTGCATTTGTTGGAAAAAGCTGTTCGCTATGATTTTGTAATTTGTTTTGGATGGTTGGTCTTACCTCATTTTGGTATTCTATAAGTTCCATTATTTGCCAAGGTTTTAGATCTAATGTTCTTGCGTTGCTTCTTCGAGAGCTTGGAACATAAATCTTTCCTTTTGAGAGTTGTAAATGTTCTATTTTTAAGTTGCCTAAATCTGTGGTGTTGATGCCTTGATAAACAATTAATCCTATAATTACCTTTGCTCTTTTTAATGTGTATTTATGATATGCTTCCTGGTACTTGTCAGTTTCAAAACTGTAATATAAATCTTCTAATTCGTCAGCTTCTAATAGATTATAATTGATGGTTCTTCTTTCGCCTTTAATTATTGTGTTTTCTATTGGATTATCACTTCTGCAAGATTCTTCAATCAAATAATTAAAGTAGATTTTTATACTTCGTAGTCTGTGATTAATAGTTTTTTTAGTAATTCTTTTTCGAGTTAGATATTTGATAAATTTTAAGCAAGTTTTATAATCGATTTGCGTTGGCGACGTGTGATTACGTTTGCACCATTTTATAAATATTTCTACTTGTTTTTGGTTTCCTATTATGGTTGTTTCGCTGTAACCTTGCTCTTGTAAATATGTTTTATATAACTTCATTTTCTATTGATTTTAAAATGTGTACATAGATTTGAGTAGATTCTAAACTACTATGTCCTAAAAAGGTTTTGATGCTTTCTAAAGGCACTTCTTTTTGCAATAAATGTGTTGCTATACTATGACGTAAAATGTGAAGTGTAATATGCTTTTCTTCTATATCTTTATTATTGGTAGATGCTACAATTACTTTTAATCTGTTGGCAAAACTCATTCCGTTTAATCGCTTTCCTTGTTGACTTATAAATAAGGCTTCGCAATCTTTTGCTTGATAAAATTCTGGTCGAGCTTCGTAGATATAATCTTCGAGTATTTCTGCATTTTTTCTATTTATTGGTACAAAACGTTCTTTATAATTCTTTCCTTTTCTAACAAATACTCTTTCTTTATCAAAAAATATATCGCTTAAATCTAAATGTACGGCTTCGTTTCTTCGTAATCCACAACTGTATAATATTGTTAAAATAGCTTTGTCTCTTAATCTAAATCGTGATTCTGTATGACTGTATTCAGTTGCTTTAAATAATTGTTTTACTTCTGATTGGGTTAATATATTTAGCTTTTCTTCAGTAGGATTTTTTTCTGTTTTTAAGTGAATATTAAAATTATTATAGTTGTGATTTTGTAAATACTCTTTGAACTTTTTTAAAGCTTGTTGATGCTTGTTTAAATAACTTTTACTTAAACTTCCGCTTGTTCTTTCGTTAACTCTTTCTTTGAGTTCTTTGTAATATTCTTTTATGGTTTTTGGTGTAATTCCTGTGAGTGTTTTTATCTGCTGTTTTTCTACATAATAAAAAAACTCTTGCAAGTGATTTGGTAATTGATAAACTGTACTTTCTGCATATCCTAAAATGTCGAGCCATTCTTTATAATTGCCAACAAACAGTTTAAAAACTTCGTTTTGTAGCTTTAATTTTTTCATATTTATTACTCGTGTAAATGGGTAACTTTATTTTCCGTAAAAACGGAAGCCTCTTTTTATTTTTCTTGCGCTTGACCTTTTTTGGGCTTTTGTGGCGAAGTGCATTTAACTAACTGTTTTACTTTTATTTAACTTCGCCATTTTGTTGGTGGCGAACTTGTGGCGAAGTGGCGAGGTTTATCTGTGTTACACATTTATTCAATGCGTCTTTTATCAAGGTTTTAAGCTCTCTATATTCATTGATGTTTACAATTTCAAAATGATAAAGCTGTCCTTTTTTACCTTTTACTTTTTTGATGTAATTCTCTAATAATAATTGAGCGTTGTAACGTCTTAACGTTGTTTCTTTTACTCGTAGATGTCGCCTAATTTCAGCGTTTGTAAACGTAGTCTGGTTATTTTTTGTTAAATATGCCTTGAGGCATTCTAAATGGTTTCGTGTTGCTCCTGTAATTGTATCACTTTTGCGTAGCAAAACATCTATAATTAATTCGTTGGCTTCCTGCATATCTTCGATTGTGGTTTCTATAAATAGTTCCCCTGTTTCTTCGTTTACGTGTTGTTCTCTTTGGTATTGTTTGTAAAATGTAATGACTTCTATAAATTGTAAATAATGACTATTTGTTCTTCTTGGTTTAAATACAGATTTGGGTAACTCTAAATATTCTGCAAAAGGATTAATTACTTTTATTGGCTTTAAAATTCTTTGTACATTTTGCAATAGGCTTTTGGCTTCTATTTGTTCTTGTTCGTTGAGTTTTCCTGCACTTATTAATTTTTGATAGTTCATTATTTTTTTGTCTTGCTCTTCGCTTTCATCGATGTAGAGTAGGAAAGAACGATTGCTATTATCTTCGTAAATGCTTTCTTGTGTGGTACAACCTGCAACACTTAAAGGACCCTCAACCGTTAAGTGTATGGTTTTGGTTGTGCCTTTACTGTCTTTATGAACTGTTGTTTTAGTAATGCTTTTTTTAGATTGTAATTCTCGAAGTGGGTAGAGTACAGATTCTGCTCCATCTAAATCTTCTATTAAAATAAGTTTGTGTTGTAGTTCGGTTCTTTGGAAGTAGTAAAATGCGTTTGCACTTAATACTGTTATTTCTATTCTATCTTCTTTTGGTATAAGTTCTGCAACTGATGCTTGTAAATGTGTTTTACCAACGCCTGAACTTCCCAAGCTGATTGAGTGCAATGGATTGTTTGTTTTTCTGCTCGTAAAGATTAAATACATTGTTTGCCTGTTGTGTTCTTCTCCGATTACTCCAGATTTTCCTATGAGTTCGTTTGTTTTTTTTAGTAAATCATTTCGCTTTAAAAAGGCTTCTGCTTGTTTGATTTCAGTTGCAGATAATTCTTTGTAGTATGGTTGGTTTTCCTTTTCATATTGGTCGATTAGTAAAAATCTGTAGTTTTCTAATTCTTTGGTAAGTTCTTGTAATGTTCTTCTTGCTACGCTTGTTCCTATTTCGAGGCGTTCGGCAATTTTTCTAACAAACTTTTCTACTTGATTATCATTGTATAAATCCAAACTGTGTCTTAAAATATTATGTTGTTTGGGTTTTTGTATGCTTATGGTTACTCGTAAACTTTCTAATTTATTGGTCTTTAATCCTCCTAAAATGTGGATTTCTAAATGTTTTGTGGTGTATTCGTAGTTGTTTGGATTGGTTGTATTAAGCATAGTAAAACTATTTTATTCGATTTTCGATACTCCAAAAATACAATTATATTTCTTTTATCGAACATTAATAATTTACTATTTCACTATTATTTCTTATTTATATCGTTTTTCGCTACTTTTACAATTTCTAATACAGGTTTATATGAGTTTAGCTAATAACATTAAAAAATTAAGAGAAGATAAAGAGCTTCGCCAAAAAGAAGTTGCTAACGCTCTTGATATTGGTTATTCTAACTATAATAAAATTGAAAATGGTAATCGTGAGATTTCTGTAAAAGAGTTAAAACGACTTGCAGAATTTTATAATATTACAGTTGACCAAGTGATTAACCTTAATGATGATTTGCCTAAAGAAGTTGTTATTGAAGATAAACAAGCACAAGAACAGTTACGTTTGATTTCTGAACTTGATACTGATGATAGAATGATTATTTTTAAAATGATTGATAAAATGCTGACTTCTAAAAAGTTTAAGGATTTCTTTAATAAAAATGTAGCTTCGCTTTAAAGTATAAAAAAACCACCTGAAGGTGGCTTTTCTATCGTATCTATTTTTTTAAAACAAAGGAAAAATCCTTTAATTGTAATTGTTCAAAGCGTCTGTTAAAGAATAAAGTATCGTTAACGACATTTGGAAAAACATCTTTTCGACTATTAAAACTTTCTTTTCTAAACGGATGTACATATTTTTTCCCTCCCAAAGAATCAGTCTTTTCAATTGGTTTACCAATAACATACCTGTATAAATCAATTTTTTCTACTGGATATTTAGTAGTAAAATTATATCTATGATAGTTTGGAGCTTGCAAACCTGCAACACTATTACTTACCGTTACCATACTCTCATTTATAAATGTAATTTTCAAATTTCTAATATCACTATCAGAAAAGGTATAAGTTTTTCCCTTTAACGAAAAATTTCCTTTATTATCTGTAAAATCTGAACTCTTGCACCCGAAAAAGGTAAC
>CAMZLV010000032.1 GCA_947311835.1 uncultured Lutibacter sp.
CACTCGAAGTGACGTGTTAAAACCAGTAAATTGTATAGTTCTTGGATAAAGAAATGTTTTTATTAATTTAAGATTCTTCACTATCGTTCAGAATGACAAATAGCGAATGTTATGTCATTCTGAGTGCAACGAAGAATCTATTTTCAGTATGAGATTCTTCACTTAGTTACGCTCGTTAAGAATGACAATATAATACTAAAAAACCGTCAGTTCGAGTGATTTCCGAGAGAAGGAGGAAATAGTATCGAGAACGGTTTAAAAAATTACTTCTCGATACAATTTTTATTCGTTCCTCATAAAAACCACTCGAAGTGACGTGCTAAAAATAATAAATTGTATAGTTGTTAGATAACGAAATGTTTATATTGATTTAAGTTTCTTCACTATCGTTCAGAATGACAAGTACAACCGTCAGTTCGAGTGATTTTCGACCAAAGGAGAAAATAGTATCGAGAACGGTTTGAAAGAAAATACTTCTCGATACAATTTTTATTCGTACCTCATAAAAACCACTCGAAGTGACGAGTAAAATATAGCAAACGGTTTAGAAAAATAAATAGCAACTTTAAATAAATAACGTGTATTTTTGCTAAACCATTTTTATAAATTATGAACGATATAAAATCAAGAGAAGATATCATAACAGTTGTAAATGCTTTTTATGATAAGGTAAATGAAAACGAAGAGTTGAGTTACTTTTTTAATGATATTTTTAAGTTAGATTGGGATTTACATTTACCAAAAATGTATGATTTTTGGGAAACAATTTTGTTTCATAAACCTGTTTTTAAAGGTAATCCTATGAAAAAACACATTATGCTACATCAAATAGCTGAGTTGAAAAAAGAAAATTTTGATACTTGGTTACGCCTATTTGAAGCAACTGTAGATGGTTTGTTTAAAGGCGATCTTGCCAATCAAATGAAAATAAGAGCAAATTCTATTGCAACTGCTATTCAGCTTAATACAGTATATCAAAAAAAGTGAGATATATCCTTTCTTGAAGAAATTGAAAGTTTGGTATAAATACTATTAATATGAGTTTTAACAGTGCTTACACTAATAAAAAGTTGTTCCGCAATTTCTTTATTTGCCAATTTTTGATGCATCAATTCAAATACTTTTTGTTCTTGTGCTGATAAAATCGTTTTATAATCAACTGTCTTTTTTTTCTTTATTTTTTGTTTAATAAACAGCATGTTTAATAAGATAGATATAGCTAATAAAGTTGCTAAAATTGGTATCCAAAAACTTGTTTTATTATTTTTGAATTGTACTTTATCTTTTGCTAAATCTTGTTGAAATTGTTGTGAATAATCCGATTTAGGATACTTTTGTTTTAACCTTTTTAATAAATTAGTATAATAGTCGGAATGCTTAATATCAGTAAGATAGTAAGGTCTTGTAAACGATTTATTGTCAGAATAGATATGATAAGTATATAATTCAATCAACGGTTCGTTAAAGGATTGACTGTATTTTTTTAGTTTTTGAAAATAATTTTTATAAATAACTTTTCGTTGTCCATCACTTTTAGTATCGTGTAAATTTATTAGTAAACTTTCTTGAACAGAATCAATTTTAGAAATAGCAATATTTTGTAATCGCGTAAATTTCATTGAGCAAAACATTTGTGATAAATCATTGAGCGGAAAATAAATTTTATCGCTGTTATTGGCAATAAAAATAATGGAGTTACTGTCATCACATTGATTTAATAAATGGTTGTAATCTGTAATTTCAGTATTACAGTTATCAATATAAATCTTATAAAATTTATTTTCAGAGGCTAAGAAATCTCCTTTGAATATAAATTTCCCTAAACTATCAATCTTACTTTCTTGTATAATTTGCTCTGTTATAAATAGGTCTATTTTATTATAATCGTCAATAGTAATAAGGTATGCAGTAGCATTTGAAAAATTATCACTTACATTACCAGAAAATTCAAATTGCGCTTGAATATATTGTGATACACAAAAGATTAGTAGTAGTTGTATATATTTTGTCATAGTTATTTATAGCTAAGCAAATATAATTAAAAATAAATGAGACAACGTCAAATGCCTTGTTTTTAAACAAAACATGAAGTAATCTCATTTATTTTTAGGTAAATTATTGAACAGAAGTAACTGTTTTTTTAATTTGTTCAGAGTCTTTTACTACTATTCCTTTAATCCTCAATGTGTGTCTAACTTTACTTGCATTTGATAGTACAGTAATTGTTTTAGAAAAACCTCCAAGTCTGTTTGTTGCATACTTTACACCAATTTCTGCAGTTTCTCCAGGCATTATTGGTTCGTTTGGCTTTGTTGCAACTGTACATCCGCAACTACCTTTCACAGTTGATATAATGACAGGACTTTCGCCAATATTTTTTAATTTAAAAACCCTGTTTCCGTCAGAATTTTGCATAATTTTTCCGTAGTCAATAATTTCAGACTCAAATTTAAGCGTTCCTTTGTTGTTGTTTTTTGTTTCTTGTGAAAATGCAATTGTACTGATTAATAAAATTGCGATTAAAGTTAATTTGTTCATAATAAATATAGTTTAAATTAATTATGATACAAATAGCGACAAATACCAACAGAACTCAATAAAAATAAGGGATGAAAAAAGGACTAGTTCTAGGATGAATTTAGATTTCTACTTCCTTATTCCAGTTTTCACGCTCATGATCAGTCAAAAATGTCCAAGCAACAAAACGACTAAATTTATGACCTTGATGCATGTCAATTGTTCTGATTTCGGTAGCATTCATCTTGTTTAGTGAATCATACATACTTTGTACATTTTCTTTTTTTGATACCAAACTTGTAAACCAATAACATTGATTTTTAAAAAATCCACTTTGATATAAGTAATTGTGTAAAAAGGCTTTTTCTCCTCCTTCATACCATATTTCGTTTTGTGTACCACTAAAATTTCTCATTTCAGATTTGATGCCAAGTCCTTTTAATTTTCGTTTATTGGCTTCATCTGCTTTTTCTTCTGAAGCAAAAAATGGAGGATTGCACATACTTGCCGCAAATTTATCATTTTCTTTAATCGCTCCTGTTAAAATATTGGCGCTATCTTCTTGTTTTTTTAGTTTGATTGCTTCTTTAAGATTGTTTTTGTCAATTATTTTTTGAGCACTTGCCAATGAGTTGTCATTGATATCTGTTCCAACAAAATTCCAACCAAATAGCGCATTTCCAAGCAATGGATAAATACAAGATGCACCTACGCCAATATCTAAAATGGTTGGGTTTTTATCTAAGTTTGATTCGGTTAAAATATCGTTGAGATAGTGGATATAATCAGAACGTCCAGGAATTGGAGGGCAAAGATTAAGGTCTGAAAAACTCCAATAATCAATATCGTAGTAAGTTATTAAAAGTGCTTTGTTTACTGCTTTTACTGCTCTTGGAAAAGCGAAATTTACAGTTTCTATACCGTGTTCGTTTATAAAAATAAATTCTTTTAAAGGAGGATAATTTTTTACTAGTTTAGGAAAGTCATATTCTTCAGTATGAAAATTATTTGGATGCATTGATTTTTTGGTTTAGGAGTTTTAATTTTAGTTTTGTTTCATCTTTATCCTTTTTCAGTTTGTTTTTTTTTCTAGCCATTAACTTGCGATGCTTCGCTTTGTTTTTGGTATTCTTTTCTTTTCCTTTTTTTGCCATTTTAGGTTGTTTTTTGATAATTAAAATAGCATAAAATTTTGCTCTTTTTAGTCCGTTTATTAAACTATTAGGTTCGTTTGTAGCAAATAAACAACTTTTTATTTAATTTTCAGTGTGTTTTGTTTGGAAATATTAATTAGGAATTGGGAATTACAAATTACGAATTAAGAATTGGGAATTGGGAATTAGCGAATAGGAATTAGCGATTAGCGAGTCATTAGTCCTAAATCTTACGTCAAATAATCTTACGTCTAAAATCTAACTTCTTTTGTCTAACTTCTTACTTCCCGATACAAAAATTAGCAAAAATATTTCCTAATAAATCATCGGTAGTGACAGCACCAGTAATTTCGCCAAGATGAAACAACGCTTGACGGATGTCAATAGCAATAAGATCGGAACTGATATTGAGTTCCATTCCTTTTTCTACTTCTTTAATCGATTTTAGGGCATTTGTAAGCGCTTCAAAATGTCTGCTATTACTAACAATATTTTGATTGTTGCTTAGTGCTCCTGTGTTAACAAGTGAAGTTAATTCCTGTTTTAAAAATTCAATACCTGTTTTTTCTTTTGCTGATAAAAGAATTAGATTTGATATTTGGGTTTTAAGATTAGAAATTTCGTTTTCAGAAAGTAAATCAACTTTATTTATAATTGTAAGTATCTTTTTAGAAGGATACTTTTGTTGAAGTTCGTCAATTTTATTTTGGATTGTATGCATTTCGGTAGCATCAAATAGCGCCAATACAAGTTGTGCTTTATCAATGGTTGCAAATGTTTTTTTAATACCAATATTTTCAACAATATCTTGGGTTTCTCTAATTCCTGCAGTGTCAATAAATCTAAAGGTTACACCGTCAATTGCAATTTCATCTTCAATGGCATCTCTAGTAGTTCCTGCTATGTTAGATACAATGGCTTTTTCTTCGTTTAACAGTGCATTTAGCAAAGTTGATTTACCTACATTTGGCTCACCAACTATGGCAACAGGAATACCATTTTTAAATACATTTCCGATTGCAAAAGAATCAATTAATTGCTTGATTATTTTTGCTAATTTATCAACCAATCGTTTAAATTCTGTTCTGTCAGCAAATTCTACATCTTCTTCTGAAAAATCGAGTTCTAATTCAATTAGACTTGCAAAGTTTAACAATTCTTGGCGTAAGTTTTCTATTTCAGATGAAAATCCGCCGCGCATTTGTTGCAGTGCTATTTGATGTGATGCTTTTGAGTCAGACGCTATTAAATCAGCAACGGCTTCTGCTTGTGATAAATCAAGTTTTCCGTTGGTAAATGCTCGTAATGTGTATTCTCCATTGGTAGCCATTCTACAACCATTTTGTAAAAATAATTGTAAAATTTCTTGCTGAATATATATTGAACCATGACAGTTTATCTCAACAACATTTTCTCCTGTATATGAGTTAGGATTTTTAAAAACAGAAACCAATACTTCATCAATCACACGATTATTAGCAATTATTGAACCCAAATGAATGGTATGTGATTTAACTTGAGTCAAATTTTTAGCACCAAATTTTGATTCAAAATGTGTGTTAACCAACTCAATTGCATTATCGCCAGAAAGTCTAATAACGGCAATTGCACCCATTCCAGATGGTGTGGCAAGTGCTATGATAGTATCGTTTAAATTGTTTGACACGTTTTTAATATTTTTTTGTAACAAAAGGCTAAGATATTCGTCCTATTTATAACAACCAACTAAATTTAAACAATTATGAAAAAAAACAGACAATTATTAGTTTTTACGCATTTAAGTCAATTATTAGATTATGTAACAGGAGTTGGAGGCTTTATAGTTCCGTTATTAATTTGGCTTACTAATAAAGATAAAATTATAGGAATGGATAAACAAGGAAAATCTATTCTAAACTTTAGAATATCAATGTTTCTCTATTTTATTTTAAGTATTCCGTTGGTTTTATTTTTTGGATTAGGCTTGATTGGTTTTGCGGTAATTAGTGTGTTTTATATGGTTTTTCCAATAATCAATGCAATTAAAGTGAATAATGATGAAGCGCCTTATTATCCTTTTAGTATTGAATTTATAAAATAGTGATTTGTTAAGTTTAATTAATTAAGTCCATCAATGTTTTTATGTTGATGGATTTTTTTTTAGATTACTTCTTCTAAAATGGATTCATATTCATAGAAAAACGCTTCAAATTTAGGCATTGTATCTATAAAAAACTCGTAGCAATCTCTCCAAGTATTTTTGTTATGAATGCTAAATTTTGTTTGATGGAGCACATAAATCCGATGAATTATTTTTCCAGAATCTAATTCATACGAATCATCAAAAATTGCAGTTAGTAAATATTCTGAAATTAAAATATTTTTTAATGCGATTAATTGGTCGTAGCGTAATTCATTGATTATTTCATCAGGATGTTCAAGGTCTAATACAACCATCGCTTTTTTTCTATCAGCAACAAATTTAAAATTAAATCCTTTTATTTTTGTGTTGTACAAAAGCCATTTTCTTGGAAATGATTTTCCAAAACTTGTCCAAAATTCTTTACGTATTCTCGCTGATTCTTCTTTGCTAAACATCAAGTTATATTTAACCGTGAACGGTGGCTTGTGTTCCTCTATTTTTCATAAATTCGGCTTCGTATTCAAGCAAAGCATTCCATTTTTTATTCACTATTTCAGCATCTTGATATTCACGTGCGAATCCTAAAAAAGTAGTATAATGATTAGCCTCTGAAATCATTAATTCTTTATAAAAATCGGAAAGTTCTTTGTCTTCAAGGTTTTCAGAAAACACTTTAAAGCGTTCGCAACTTCGTGCTTCAATAAGCGCAGCAACTAATAAGCGTTGCACTAAAGCATCTGTTCTATTAGGTGTTTTGGCAAAGAATTTATGAATGTGTAGCGCATATTCATTTTTACGTGCACGTCCTAGTACTAGTCCTCTTTTGGTCATTAAATCATGTACCATTTTGAAGTGTTCTAGTTCTTCAATAGATATAGCAAGTAGTTCTTTAACCAATTTTGTATCTTCTGAATAATTTAGAATAATACCTATTGCACTTGATGATGCTTTTTGTTCAGCATAAGCATGATCTGTTAATATTTGTTGTAAATCATCTTTGGCTATTTCAGCCCAAGAAGTGGTTGTATCAAATTTTAATCCTAACATTTTATTTATTAAATTTAAACTTTAATTCTTCTAAACTATCTTCTTTACCGACTAAAGTTAATATATCACCTATTCTCAGACGTGTATAACCATGTGTTATTAAAAGTTGTCCTTTTCGTCTAATTGAAAGTATAATGATATCAGTTGGTAAACGTAATTCTCTAATTCTCAATCCTTGAATATCTACGTTTGTAATTTCAATATCCATAGAATCTTGTCCTTCATCCATGCCAAGTAAGAGGGAAGTTGCATTTGGAGAACGTACAAAATGGTCTAACAGACTCACTATTGCAGTTGCTGGTTCAATAATAAGTGCACCTAATTTGTGAAATTTTTCAAAATTATTTCTATCGTTCAGTCTAACAATTATTTCTTTGGTACCGCAGTTTTCATAAATTAATTCAGCCAAATGGTAATTTCTACTATCAGAAAGCATTAAAACTACTGCTTCTACTTTTTCTAATGCCATACTTTTTAAATCATCGATTGTGGGATCTTTAGTATTTAACACAATTATTTCATGATTTTTTGCGTCATTTGTATCAAAATCATCCATACAAACAAGACGTGTTTTCCAGTTATGTTTATTTAATTGATTGGCAAGTGCAATTGATTGACTTTCTACACCAAATATTACTGCATCTCTTGAGTTTTGTTCTTCAGTTATTTTTGCACGAATATGGGTTTCGCCAACAAAATTTAAAGCATATTTAAATAATGGAGGTCCAACCAGTTGATTGATAACAATTAAAGCAATGATGATTGTTTCAAATTGATGTCCCCAAGATGGAAATTGATGGGCTATAATTGTAGTGATACCTAAAGCAACTCCTGCTTGAGTCAAATAAGGCATCCATGCTATGTGTATATATTTTTTTGGGTCTTTTGCCAAAATCACACCAAAAACACCTCCAAAATACATGCTAATTAATCTTAAAAAGAATAAAGCAACAGCTAAACTAAATACAGTAACTAAAATATTTAAATCTATTGATGCTCCAATTAAAGTAAAGAAAATTATATAAATTGTAGGGCTAATTTTTTCTAATATTTCAAAAAATTCAACTCTATGTTTACTATAATTAGTTAAAACAAAACTACCTATAATACATATTAATAATGGTTCTAATACAAATTCATGCTGGAATTGTAAAAAGGTGTAGTGTTGTACGAAATCAGCTAATAAGTATACGCTAAAACCTAGTAATAATATTATTATTATTTTTAATGAATCATTTAATTTGAAATTAAATGGTATTTGTAAAAACTTTCCTAATAAATAACCCATTCCTAGTGAAACTAATAATTCTAATAAGAGAATTATTAAAAAGAAAATTCCTATTTCTTCGTCATTAATAAAAGCCTTGGCAATAGAAAACGATATTGCAAAAAGAATAATAACTAATACATCAATAAATACTGTAACGCCTAATATTGTTTTTGTAAAGTCACCATTTGCCCTAACTTCTTTGATAACGGCTATTGCTGATGATGGTGATCGCGCAACAAAAATTGTTCCAAATAAAATTGCAACTGCTATTTTATGCTTAATAGGCATATTTACCATAAATGGTATTTTATCAGCAATAAAAAAGATAGTTGAACTTGTGATGGCAAATGTAATAATCAATTGTCCTATGGTCATCCATTTTATACTTTTCATTCTACTACGCAAATCATCTATATATAATTCTGCTCCCGCAGAAAAGGCAATTATTGCTAGAGCAATTTGGTTAAGGAAGTCTAAATTTTTTACCTCTTTAACTGTGATAAAATTTAAAATAGATGACCCTCCAATTATCCCAGTAATTATCAGTCCAGTAATTAATGGAAACTTTATTTTTTGAAATGTTTTTGCAATTTGGTTTGCTGCAATTGCAACAATTGCGAAGCCTATTAAAAATATAGAGAGTGTTTTTATATCCAAGTTAATCCGAATTTAAAGGAAAAGTAAAGATAACAAATCAATTGTAATTACAAAGGATTTTTGGTTTTAGATTTTACTACTTCTTTTAAAACCGATATTACAGTATCAACTTCATCTTTCGTATTGTGTTTAGAAAAAGAAAAACGTACCGAAGTTTTTTGCGCCTCACTTTCTGTCAAAATAGCATTTAAAACGTGCGAACCTTTGTTACTTCCACTTTGACAAGCAGAACCTCCAGAAACCGCAATTCCTTTGATATCAAGTGTAAACAATAACATTGGATTACTTATTGGAAAGCGAACATTTAAAATTAAATAACTACTATTTTCACTGTCAAAAACAGTACCATTAAAAACAATCTTAGGAAATGTGTTTTTTAACTGCTCAGCAAAATATTTTTTTAAATTACTAATATACATTACATCACTATCCAAATTTTTGTAGGCGATTTCTAAAGCCTTATCCATACCTAAAATACTGTGCACATTCTCAGTTCCTGCTCTTGCGCCGCGCTCTTGACTTCCTCCATTTAACAAAGGTTTTATACCAAATCCTTTCTTAAAATAAGCAAAACCAACACCTTTTGGTCCGTGAAACTTATGCGCACTTGCTACCATAAAATCTATAGGAATTTCTTGTAAATCTATATTAAAATGTCCTATTGCTTGTACAGAATCTGAATGAAAAAGCGCATTGTATGTTTGACACAATTGCGAAACGCGTTGTACATCAAGTATATTTCCAATTTCATTATTAACATACATCAAACTAACCAACGTTTTAGAATCATCAGCCATCAATAGCGTTTCAAGATGATTGGTATCAATCATTCCATCTTCTAATAAATTAACATATACTACTTTGGTTTGATATTTTTCATTAATTGCTTCAACAGTATGCAAAACAGCGTGATGCTCTATTTTAGACGTAATAATACGTTTTACACCAAGATTAGTCACCGCATTTTGAAGAATTAAATTATCTGCTTCACTTCCTCCAGCAGTAAAAACAATTTCACTTGCCGTTACATTCAACTGTCTTGCAATGCTTTTACGTGCTTTTTCAACAATTGATTTAGCCTTTCGTCCAAATTGATGTGTTGATGATGGATTACCATAAACCGCATTCATAGCAGTTGTCATCACCTTAATTACTTCACCGTTTAATGGAGTTGTAGCAGCATTATCAAAATAAATTGTATTCATACTACAAAGTAACTGAAATTATTTAAAACATTTTGCGTTAATAGAATGAAAACGATTATTTTTGCTATATAAACTCATACGATGAAAAAAATTATTGTACTCTTATTTACTATATCACTATTATCATGTGATGATGGCGATTTTAATATTCCTGCACTTGACTTTAGTCAGCAAAGCATTAATCAATGTGGAAATTTTGTGTTTTTTAAGATTAATAGTAATGAATCATTAATTATAGAATTAGGCACAACTGAAACTCCAAGAGAATTCTTTTTGGCAGAAAGAGATGCTACAAATAATCATTTTACACTATCAGAAACTGGTACTAAAACAATTAGTTATAGAGTGTTTGATAATGATGTAGCAACGGATTATTTTTGTAATAACCTTCCTCCAGCAACTCCTAATGTGAGTCAACAATGGTCAGGAAATGCAGATTTATACTTGTCAAATATTATAATAGATGATGATAAAGATGGCGTTGTAGAAACTGATTTAACTCTTGATACTGATGGTGATAATATCCCAAATTATATTGACAATGATGATGATGGCGATGGTATATTAACCAAAAATGAATTGGATGAAGATGGAAATCCTTTAGATACTGATGGTGATGGTATTTATGATTATCTTGATGCTGATGATGATAATGACAATGTGTTAACCATCAACGAATCGCTTTTAAATTCTGACAACGATCCTGCAAATATTCCTGATTATTTAGATACTAATACTTCAGTAACGTTAACTGTACCTAGAGATGCAATTACTGATAGTTATACTTCAACATATAAAATGACTTTTACGTTAGAAAACTTAGTGCTTAATAAAGAAAACTCATCTGATAATATACGATTTGTAACTTACAACTACGGTACGTTTGAAGGGAGTTTTACTATCATTCCATAATGTATTTTATAATTTGAGTACGTCACTTCGAGTGGTTTTTATGAGGTACG
>CAMZLV010000033.1 GCA_947311835.1 uncultured Lutibacter sp.
TAAATCCCGATTTTTTTCGGGATTTTTTTATTAATTGCTATTTTTAAGATTAATTTAATAATTCATTTTTCAGAAAAATGCTTGGAAAACGATACATTTACATCTGAAATAAAAAAACAAGTAAATGAGTATGAAAATAGGGATTGTATGCTACCCAACCTTTGGAGGAAGTGGAGTAGTAGCAACAGAATTAGGAATGGCACTTGCTAATAAAGGTCATGAAGTTCATTTTATTACTTACAAACAGCCTGTTCGTTTAGATTTATTATCACCAAACGTGTACTTCCATGAAGTTTTTGTAGAAGAATATCCTTTATTCCATTTTCAACCATATGAATTGGCGTTAACTACAAAATTGGTTGAAATTGTAACAATGTATAAGTTAGAAATTTTACATGTACATTATGCAATACCACACGCTTATGCAGCATATATGGCAAAACAAATGTTGTGTGAAAAAGGCATAAAAATAAAAGTAGTAACTACATTACACGGAACTGATATCACATTAGTTGGAAGTCATCCAAATTATAAAGCAGCAGTTGAATTTAGCATCAATAATTCTGATGTAGTCACAACAGTATCACATAGTTTAAAAAAAGATACCTTGCGCTTATTTAATATTGACACTAAAATTCATGTTGTGTATAATTTTATTGACCCAAAAAAATATCCAACTATAGATGATGCTGAGTGTAATCGAGCTGCTTTAGCTTCAGAAAACGAAAAAATAATTGCGCATATTAGTAATATGCGACCAGTAAAAAGACCCTTAGATGTAATTGAAATATTTTATAGAATTCAAAAAGAAATTCCATCAAAATTATTGTTAGTAGGAGAAGGACCTGAGCTTGAGTCGTTAGAATACAAAGTAAAAGATTTAGGTATATACGATAAAGTTATTTTCCTTGGTAATACAAATGATGTAAATAAAATTTTGTGTTATTCAGATTTGTTTTTACTTCCGTCAGAAACAGAAAGTTTTGGATTAGCAGCTTTAGAAGCAATGGCGGCAAAAACACCAGTAATTTCAACTAATACAGGAGGGTTGCCAGAAGTTAATATACAAGGTGTTACAGGTTTTTTAAGTGATTTAGGAAATGTTGATGAAATGGCTCAAAATGCTATTCAGTTATTAGAAGATAAAGAAACCTTAGCAGAATTTAAGTTAAGTGCTTTTAATCAAGCAAAATCGTTTACACTTGAGAAAATATTACCACAATATGAAGATATCTATAGAGCAGTAAAATCAGACTGCTGCTAAGATTGATAATAATCTAAACTTTCAATAATCAAATCTTCTGAAACTTGGCAGTCAAATTTTACCTTTTCAAGATTAGAAAGTAATACAAAATTTACATTGCCATTCGTGTTTTTCTTATCGTGTTTAAGCAAATCAATAATAGGAGCATAGTCCGTTTGTTCAATTTGTACTTTTCCGAATAGAGAAACAATTTTACCTTTTATTTCTTCAAGTATTTCTTTCGGAAAATTATATAGTTTAGAAGATATGTACGTTTCTGTAATCATACCAATGGCAATTGCCTCACCATGTGTAAGATTTTCTTTGTCTTTAGATTCTAAATGATATGATTCAATTGCGTGTCCTAAAGTATGACCAAAATTAAGGATTTTACGTACCCCATTCTCTTTAGGGTCTTTTATAACAACTTCATTTTTAATAGATATCGACCTGTGAATTAAAGAATCTATATCGATATTTTCCAATGAGTTAAATACTTTTGATTCATCCCATACTTTAACATCATAAGTTAAACCATATTTAATGATTTCTGCCATTCCTGAACGTATTTCTCTTTCAGAAATAGTTGTTAAATACTTACTATCAATAAGTACCATTTCAGGATTAGAAAACAAACCAATTTGATTTTTAAGTACACCTAAATCAACTCCTGTTTTTCCTCCAGCAGACGCATCAACCATACTTAATAATGTAGTTGGTATATTAATAAATTTGATACCTCTTTTAAAAGTAGAAGCTACAAATCCACCCATATCTGTAATTACTCCGCCTCCAAGGTTTATCATCAAACTTTTTCTGTCAGCACCCAATTCTGTTAAAATATTCCATAGGCTAATACAAGTTTCTATATTTTTATGTTTTTCTCCTGCTTCAATTTCAATAACTTCAATAGTTGCAGTAATTTCTAGTAATTGAATAAATTTTGGATAACACAACTCATGCGTATTTTGATCGACTAAAATAAATAATTTAGTAGGTTTATGTTCAAGTAAATACTCATTCATTTTTATATATGAATCAGAATTAAAATAAATAGAATAGCCGTCTGACAGTATAGGTTGCATAATTTTATATTTGTTTGCAAAATACGTGTTAAAAATGAAAAAATACTAACTATATTTGCGAAAAATATTAACCATGAATAAACCTTTTGGTAATACTGAAATTGCATTTGCAATAAAATCAGATTCAGAACTAGAAAGAGCCTATTTTCTATTTAAAATGATTCAAAACGAGCCATTAGTAAGAATAGGAACAGCAGTTACTAACTTTGCTTTAAACGCGCATTTACCAGTAGAAAAACTCATTAGATCTACAGTTTTTGACCATTTTTGTGGAGGTGTAACTGAAGAAGATTGTATGAGTACAATTGACAAGATGTATACCAAAAAAGTGCATTCTGTTTTAGATTATTCAGTAGAAGGAAAAGAAAGTGAAGAGCAGTTTGATAATGCAATGAATAAAACTCTTAAAATCATTGATTTTGCAAAAGAAAAAAAGAGTATTCCATTTGCAGTTTTTAAACCTACAGGTTTTGGACGATTTGAAATTTATCAAAAATTAACCGAAAAGAAGGAATTATCAGTCGAAGAAAAAAAAGAATGGAATACTGTAGTAAAACGCTATGACACAGTGTGTAAAGCAGCCTACGATAAAGATGTACCTTTATTAATTGATGCTGAAGAGAGTTGGATGCAAGATGCTGCTGATGATTTAATTGAAGAAATGATGCAACGCTATAACAAAGAAAAAGTAATTGTTTATAGTACCTTACAGATGTATCGTCATGATCGAATGGATTATTTGAAAGACTTCTATAAACGTGCTCAAAAATCTAATTTTTATATCGGAATGAAAATTGTTCGTGGAGCATATCTGGAAAAAGAACGTGAACGTGCTGAAGAAAAAGGATATAAATCACCTATTTGCATTGATAAAGCAACTACAGATAAAAATTATAATGATGCACTACATTTTATGTTAGAAAATTCAAAATTGGCTGTTTTTGCTGGAACGCACAATGAAGAGAGTTCACTATTATTAATGAAATTGGCAAAAAAACACGGTATAAATAAAGATGACGCACGTTTATGGTTTGGTCAATTATATGGTATGAGCGATCATATTAGTTATAATTTATCAAATAATGGCTACAATGTTGCAAAATACTTGCCATTTGGTCCTGTGCGTGATGTAATGCCATATTTAATTAGAAGAGCCGAAGAAAACACGTCAGTTGCAGGGCAAACCTCAAGAGAATTAAAACTTTTAAAAGCCGAGCGAAAGAGAAGAAAATTATAGTGTTTATAATCGATTTAAAATAAGATAATTATAGAAAATATTCGTTATAAAAAAATAGGGATACTATAATCAATTAATCAAAATAAAAAACCTACTTTTGCAACTTGAAAAAAACAAGTATGCAATCTATTAGAAACATCGCTATTATAGCACACGTTGATCATGGTAAAACAACTTTGGTTGATAAAATTATTGATCAAGCAAAAATATTAGACGACCGTAAGGAACGTAAAGATTTATTATTAGATAATAATGATTTAGAACGAGAACGTGGAATCACGATATTATCAAAAAACGTATCAGTAACATATAAAGGAGTAAAAATTAATGTAATTGACACTCCAGGTCACGCCGATTTTGGTGGAGAAGTAGAACGCGTTCTTAAAATGGCTGATGGTGTTCTTTTATTAGTAGATGCTTTTGAAGGTCCAATGCCTCAAACACGTTTTGTATTAGGTAAAGCATTAGAACTTGGTTTAACACCAATTGTTGTTGTTAATAAAGTTGATAAAGAAAACTGTACACCTGATTTAGTTCACGAAAAAGTATTTGATTTAATGTTTGCCTTAGAAGCAACAGAAGAACAGTTAGATTTTGCTACCATTTATGGTTCAGCAAAAAATGGTTGGATGAGTACTGATTGGAAAGATGAAAAAGACAATATTTCTGATTTATTAGATGCAGTTATTGCGTCAATACCAGAAGCACCGTATAGAGAAGGGACACCTCAAATGCAAATTACCTCATTAGATTTCTCTTCATTTACCGGAAGAATAGCTATTGGACGTATATTTAGAGGAGACTTAGAAGAAAACAAAGATTATATGCTTTGTAAAGCAGATGGAACTACTAAAAAAGTACGAATTAAAGAACTACACGTTTTTGAAGGAATGGGTAAAGCCAGAGTTTCAAAAGTACGTAGTGGAGATATTTGTGCGATTACAGGAATAGAAGGTTTTGAAATTGGTGATACAATTGCTGATATTGAAAACCCAGAAGCATTACCAAGAATTGAAGTAGATCAACCTACAATGAGTATGTTGTTTACAATTAATAACTCTCCATTTTTTGGTAAAGAAGGAAAATTTGTAACTTCTCGTCATTTACGTGACAGATTGTTCAAGGAAATGGAAAAAAATCTTGCCTTGCGTGTTGATACAACAGATTCTGAAGACAAATTTAATGTGTTTGGTCGTGGTGTATTGCATTTATCAGTATTGATAGAAACGATGCGAAGAGAGGGTTATGAGTTACAAGTTGGACGTCCACAAGTAATTTTAAAAGAAATTGATGGTGTAAAATGCGAACCATATGAAACCTTATCTATAGATGTTCCTGAAGATGTAGCTTCAAAAGCAATCAATCTTGTATCATTAAGAAAAGGTGATATGCTAATAATGGAGCCAAAAGGAGATTTACAACATCTAGAATTTACAATCCCTTCTAGAGGATTGATAGGATTGCGTAACAAAATATTAACAGCTACTTCTGGACAAGCCATCATCAATCACCGTTTTAGTGAATATGGTCCTTATAAAGGAGAGTTTTCTGAAGAAAAGAAAGGAGCAATAGTATCTTCTGCTGCTGGAAAAGCAACAGCATATGCATTAGACCGTTTGCAAGATAGAGGTAAATTTTTTATCGATCCAAATGAAGAAATTTATATAGGTCAAGTAATAGGGGAGAATAGCAAAGGTGAAGATATGGCTGTAAACCTTATTAAAGGTAAAAAGTTAACGAATGTTCGTAAATCAGGAACAGATGAGGCATCAAAAATATTTCCAAAAGTAGATTTTTCACTGGAAGAATGTATGGAGTATATAAAAGATGATGAGTATTTAGAAGTTACTCCTTTA
The DNA here is from genome assembly GCA_947311835.1 of uncultured Lutibacter sp. Taxonomy (GTDB): domain Bacteria; phylum Bacteroidota; class Bacteroidia; order Flavobacteriales; family Flavobacteriaceae; genus Urechidicola. The sequence continues at coordinate 5,422 of CAMZLV010000033.1, forward strand.
AGTTTACGTATGCGTAAAATTAAATTCAAATAAGGTTTTTATTTGAAGTAAAAGTTTAAGACGAATAATTGTAAAAGGTAGTGATAAAAATCATTACCTTTTTTTATTTTGACACAATTTTTTTCTATTAAATTTAGATTATATTTACATTAATAGTAATATTTTTCAAAAATCATTCTCCATTTTGAATATTATTTAGATTGATATGTTTAGAGGAATCGTTTGTATTTTTATTACTTTTCATATAGCAGTTAACAACTCACAATCAGTATATTGAGTTTAGATTTCTCGTTCTCACTTACAACCAAAATTCTTGAATTTAAAAGTATTTTCATTAAAAATCATAAAAATTAGTTGGATAAATTAAATATTTATTTACATTTGTAATAACAATTGTTGTATATACAATTGTTGTTATGAAAAGAAATGAGTGCTAAAATCGAAAAAGAAAAGAAGCTAAACTCAAATTTACCATCTGAAACAATTTATAATCTATTGTTGATTGGTAAATGGGTTTATGAAAAGTCAACTGAACATTTAAAGCAATATGCTTTATCTGTTGAGCAATATAACGTTCTTTTAATATTGGAAAATTTGAAGGGGAAACCTGCAAATATGGGTACTATACAAAATAGTATGATTAGTAAAATGAGTAATACAACTAGATTGGTAGAAAAATTAAGAGTAAAAGGCTTTTTAACAAGAGAGCAATCACAAGAAAATAGAAGGAAAGTAAATATTAAAATTACCGATAAGGGAACATTGCTTGTAAAAGAAATTAATTTAACTAAAAACAATAATGAAAAAAAAATTGTACAAAATTTAACTAATAGCAATATGCAAACCCTAAATAAATTATTAGTTAAGTTAAAATCATAAACACTTTATCAAATTAATTAGATAAAGTGTTTTAACAAGCACAAAAATGTAATGTTAATGAGGTGTATTCAAGAAGAAATTGAGCAATCCGAAAATTATATCTGTTTTTTCTGCAAATGGTTTTTGTTAAATATTTAGAATACACTCATTATCATAAAATAAAATATAGTTAGTATGTAGTGGTAGATATGTGTTAGAAAATAACGTCTCTAACTGAAAATGAGAAGCAATCCGAAAATTATTTAATTTTTCTTAGAAAGTTTTAAATTTCTAATAGATATCTCTAAAAAAATCAAATTTAAAAATAACTGTAATTGATATAAGTCAACCCCAAATTCACTATTTAAAATGTTGATTGCAGTTATTCAATTAAAAATAAATCCCCACGCAAAGGTAGTATCTATTAAGGTATAAATAAAACAGCAGTTGCAATGCTTAAATAGTTTTTAATGTCGTCCCCACAACGGTAGTAGCTACTTAAGTTTTGTATTACAACTGCTTTTTTATAAAGTCTTATATAAAAGTAGCAAGTATATCCTTACTTGCTATGATTTTTTAATCTAAACTGAGGTTGTTGATTTTAATCAATGCAATATTATGACTTATATTTTAAACTAGCAATAATTTTTGGGAAAATAATCAATACTTGACAACAACTTATAAACAATTACTTAACTCATTACAAGGGTGTTCCATTTTCGTCTGTAGTCAACACAGAACTCATATAATCAAAAAACGGACGCATTTCATTAAATGTTTCTACTACCTTTAGGTTAAAGTTTGAGTTTAAAACTGCAGAATCATCAAATTTTTTAATCAGTAAAAATTGCTTAAATCGTAACAAGTCAATAGCAGGATGATTCTTATCAAATCCTCTTGGAACAGTTTTAAGCGTTTTGCCTTTCAATTCTCCAAAAGTATGTTTGAATTTTTCAGTGTTTAGTATCGCTCTTAATTCTGACGCATCGTAGTCTATTTCTTTGCGAATACGCAATAAATCCTCAGAATTCGGACTCCAAAAACCACCACCAACAAAGCAATTATTAGGCTCTATGTGAAAATAATATCCGCCACGCAATTGTTCAGTAGCTCTCCGTAAATAACCACTAAAATGAGTTTTATAAGGCGTTTTATCTTTAGAAAAACGAACATCTCTATAAATTCTATAAATACTTTTTTTACCTGAAGGTGTTTCGATATGATCGTACTTTTTCATTTCTTCAAGCACTGCATCAGCAAATAAAATAACACGTTCATTTTCTTCTTGATAAAAAGGTTTATGTTCTAAAAACCAATTTCTATTATTATTGGATTTTAATTTTTTTAAAAATTCAAACGTTGATTTAGTTAGTTTACTCATATATTTTGCTAAAATACGAAAAGAAATGAATATCAATTTTATTGACTTTCGTATTAATATTTTTTTTAATTCCACTATAAATAACTGATTTTAAACTTGTAATAATGTATGTGAACATACTTTGTATCTTTGAGTGTCGTATCAAATTTTAATATTTTTAGACGTTACGTGTCAATTTTGTAAATTTGTACTGCTAATTTTTAGTTACAAAAAATGAATAAAACTTTATTTGACAAAGTGTGGGATGCGCATGTAGTTCAAAAAATAACAGACGGTCCTGATGTTTTCTTTATTGATAGACATCTTATCCACGAAGTAACGAGTCCTGTTGCTTTTTTAGGATTAAAAAAAAGAGGACTCAGTGTACTTTATCCTGAGCGAACTTTTGCCACTGCTGATCATAATACACCAACGATAAATCAACACTTACCAATAAAAGATCCATTATCTGCCAATCAATTACAAGCATTGGAAGACAATTCAAATGAATATGGTATCATTCATTGGGGACTTGGACATAAAAACAACGGAATAGTACACGTAGTTGGTCCAGAACACGGTATCACACTTCCAGGAGTAACTATTGTTTGTGGAGATTCGCATACATCTACACATGGAGCATTCGGAGCAATTGCCTTTGGTATTGGAACATCTGAAGTTGAAATGGTACTTGCATCGCAATGTATTATGCAATCAAAACCTAAAAAATTACGTATTACTATAAATGGTAAATTAAACAAATTTGTAACTCCCAAAGATGTTGGATTGTATATAATATCACAATTAACAACCTCAGGAGCAACAGGATATTTTGTTGAATATGCTGGTGAAGTATTTGAAGATATGACTATGGAAGGGCGAATGACAGTTTGTAATCTAAGTATTGAAATGGGTGCAAGAGGAGGAATGATTGCTCCAGATTCCAAAACTTTTGATTATATAAAAGGAAGGGAGTTTACGCCAAAAGGAAAAGATTGGGATGCTGCAATGACTTATTGGAAAACATTAAAAACTGATGACAATGCTGTATTTGATAAGGAATATATATTCAATGCCTCTGATATTGAACCAATGATTACTTACGGTACCAATCCTGGAATGGGAATGGGAATAACGCAACAAATTCCTTCTGAAAACGCAATAAAAGGAGGGAAGACATCGTATGAAAAGTCTTTAAATTATATGGGTTTTGATCAAAATGATGCAATGATTGGAAAAAAAATAGATTATGTGTTTCTTGGTAGTTGTACCAACGGACGAATTGAAGATTTTAGAGCATTTGCATCAATAGTAAAAGGGAAGAAGAAGGCTGAAAATGTAACTGCTTGGCTCGTTCCAGGTTCTCATATTGTTGAAAATCAAATAAAAGAAGAAGGTCTTTTATCAATTATTACTGATGCAGGTTTTGAATTGCGTCAGCCTGGATGTTCGGCTTGTTTGGCAATGAATGATGACAAAGTTCCTGCAGGAAAATACGCAGTAAGCACTTCTAATAGAAATTTTGAAGGAAGACAAGGGCAAGGTTCAAGAACACTGCTTGCAAGTCCGATTGTTGTAGCAGCAGCAGCAATAACAGGAGTTATTACTGATCCAAGAGATTTATAAGACTTTATTAAAAAAACAACCAATTCAAAATTGGCAAACAAAAAATAGTATGGCATACGATTCATTCAAAAAGTTAATTTCTACAGCAGTACCACTGCCTATTGAAAATGTAGATACAGACCAAATTATTCCTGCAAGATTCTTAAAGGCTACAGAACGTAAAGGTTTTGGAGATAATCTATTTAGAGATTGGCGTTATAATGCTGACAATTCTCCTAAAAAAGATTTTGTATTGAATAACCCAATTTATGGCGGTAAAATATTAGTAGGAGGCAAAAATTTTGGCTCAGGTTCATCGCGCGAACATGCGGCTTGGTCAGTATATGACTACGGTTTTCGCTGTGTCGTTTCTTCTTTTTTTGCTGATATTTTTAAAAACAACTGTTTAAATATTGGAGTGCTACCTGTTCAAGTGAGTTCCAATTTTTTAGCAGAAATTTTTAAAGCCATTTATGATGATGCAACTACAGAATTAGAAATCGATTTAGAAAAACAAACTATTACATTATTGTCAACAGGAGCAAAGGAGTCCTTTGAAATCAATGACTACAAAAAAAACAATATGCTCAATGGTTTTGATGATATCGATTATTTACAAAACATCAAAGGTAAAATAACGTCCTTTGCAGAAAATACTCCTTTATAATTTACAAAAAACAGATAAATGCATATAAAAATAGCCCTTTTAGCAGGAGATGGTATTGGTCCTGAAGTAATTGCACAAGCCGTAAAAGTATGTGATGCAATAGCCGTAAAATTTAAACATACGATTGAATGGAAATCAGCATTGATTGGTGCTGTAGCTATTGATGAAACAGGCGAACCATATCCTGATGAAACACATCAAATCTGCTTGAATACAGATGCCATTTTATTCGGAGCAATTGGTCATCCGAAGTATGATAATAATCCGAATGCTACTATAAGACCAGAACAAGGTTTACTCAAAATGCGTAAAAAATTAGGCTTGTTTGCCAATGTACGTCCAACATTTACTTTTCCATCACTTATTGACAAATCACCTTTAAAAAGAGAGCGTATTGAAGGTACTGATTTGGTTTTTTTAAGAGAATTAACTGGTGGAATTTACTTCGGAAAAAAAGGGCGAACAGATGAAGGTGAAACTGCCTACGACCATTGTGTATATAGTAGGGAAGAGGTAAAGCGATTGGCAAAAAAAGGCTTTGAATTGGCTATGACACGCTCTAAAAAACTATGTTGTGTTGATAAGGCAAACGTACTAGAAACTTCAAGATTATGGAGAGAAACCGTACAAAATATGGAAAAAGACTATCCAGAAGTTCAAGTTTCTTACGAATTTGTAGATGCTGTTGCCATGCGTTTGGTACAATGGCCAAGTTCGTATGACGTATTAATTACCGAAAACCTGTTTGGAGATATTTTAACTGATGAGGCTTCTGTAATTTCTGGTTCTATGGGTTTAATGCCTTCTGCATCAGTCGGAACGCATACTTCGTTGTACGAACCAATTCACGGTTCTTATCCACAAGCCACAGGAAAAAACATAGCAAATCCGTTAGCAACAGTACTATCTGCAGCAATGTTATTTGAAGATGCTTTAGGACTTACCGAAGAGGCAACAGCAATTCGAACCGTTGTAAATAAATCATTAGCAGCAGGTATTGTTACTGAAGATTTAGCCGAAAATACCAAAGCTTATGGAACAAATGAAGTAGGAGATTGGTTAGCAAAAAATGTATAATTGTTAATTATATACAATCAAGATTCCAATCGAACTTTTTAAAAATAGTATGCCAATCACTTGGTAATTCAGCAGTTATGGTGATTTCTTTATTGATAAAAGGATGGTTAAAGGTAAGTTTTTGAGCATGTAAAAATAATTTATCACATTTAAATGTATCAATAAACATACGATTATGAAACCGATCGCCATATTTTGGATCGCCAATCAAAGGATGGTTTATTTTATTCATATGTATGCGTAATTGATGCAATCTTCCTGTTTTTGGTTGTAATTTTAGTAAACTATAACGACTTGTTTTATAAGGAATTACAGGGATATCCAATTCAATCTTATTTAACATAATATATTCAGTCAATGCCGTTTTATAAACGTTTGCATCACGACCTTTTACATCACTGTCTATTATGCCATGTTCGTCAGTAAAACCTCTTACAAGTCCTAAATACGTTTTTTCAATCTTATTTTGACTCATTAAATCTTGAAACTTACTAACGTAGTGTTTTTCAGTAGCCATTAAAATAATTCCAGAAGTTTTACGATCCAAACGATGGATTGGATACAATTTTTGATTGTAGTTAATTTTCAGTAACTCAACCAATGATTTTTCATCAGTTTTATTATTTGCCATTTTAGAGTGATGCACCAATACATTATTTGGTTTATTAACAGCAATACAAAAATCGTCTTCGTAAATTATCATATATTGTAAAAGAGCAAATATAATTTTTTTTAAAAGGCAATACAATACAATCTACACGAAATAGTGGTGTTTCAAAAAACCCTATTTAACATAATATAAATTATAGTACATTTATAGTAATTCTTGAATAGCCGTATTTTAACAACTTTTTATACATAATTGTAGAAATAATACTATTAAGCATAGTACAATCGTCAGTTCGAGTGATTTTCGACCAAAGGACAAAATTATATCGAGAACCATTAAAAAACCCAACCCTTTACTCACTACAAACGTCAGTTCGAGTGATTTTCGACCAAAGGAGAAAATTATATCGAGAACCATTTAAAAAAACTAAAAAGTTGAATAGACCCTTCAAAAATAAAGCTACTTCAACAAATGAATATCATGAAACAAACAAATTTTAATCAGTTGATGACTCTTCAATAACCCAAACCCACATACTCATAACAATCGTCAGTTCGAGTGATTTTCGACCAAAGGAGAAAATTGTATCGAGAACCATTTAAAAAAACTAAAAAGTTGAATTGACCCTTCAAAAACAAGGCTACTTCAACAAAAACGCTGACTTTAGAAATGCAAATCTTGTTGAATTGACCCTTCAAAAACAAGGCTACTTCAACGAAAATTGAAGTTGGGTTTGAGAGCAACGGTTGAATTGACCCTTCAAAAACAAGGCTACTTCAACAATATGATATTCTTAACAACCAATCCGAAAGTTGAATTGACCCTTCAAAAACAAGGCTACTTCAACAGTAGTTTATTTATAAATACAACCGATACAGTTGAATTGA
>CAMZLV010000034.1 GCA_947311835.1 uncultured Lutibacter sp.
ATAAAGGAGGAGGAGCATGTTGGGATATCGAAGAAATAAAACGCATAAAATCAGTTTGCGATACACATAGTTTAGCCTTTCATTTAGATGGAGCACGTTTGTTTAATGCATTGATTGCTAAAGGTGAAAAACCTAAACAATATGGCGATTTATTCGATACAATTTCAATTTGTTTATCAAAAGGTTTGGGCGCTCCAATTGGTTCGGTTTTGTTGGGTACAACCAAACATATTCAAAAAGCAATGCGCATTCGAAAATTGTTTGGAGGTGCTATGCGACAAGTAGGTTATTTAGCAGCAGCAGGAATGTATGCTTTAGATAATCATATAGAACGTTTAGCAGAAGATCATAAAAGGGCAAAATTATTAGGAAAGGCATTGGATAAATCACCATTAATAAAGTGCGTTGAACCTGTTGAAACCAATATTGTAATATTTTATGTAGCAGATGGAGTAGATGAAAATAAGTTTGTGAGTAAGTTGGCAGAAAAAAACATCTTGTTAATTTCTATGGGCGAAGGGAAGTTGCGTATGGTAACTCATCTCGATTTCACAGAAGAAATGCTACAAAAGACAATTCATGAAATAGGCAAGATTGTTATATAATTAGCAAAAGTCTTAGAAATTTATAGTTATGCCAACCAAAGGCGTTCCAAATGAACTTGACATATTGAAACTTGTTTGATATTCGGTTTTTTTGATGTTAGGTATTTCAGTTTTAGTGTGAATTTCTTTAATTCTTCTTTTTGCTGCTTTTTTTCCAATAACATATCCAACAAGTATAGCAATTGGATAATCTGAAGTCCAATGTACTTCACTACTTACCATCTGAAAGGCTAAAAGACTTGCGATAGAATAACCTACAGGTTTTATCCATTTTTTTTCAGGATAATTGGTTGAAATTACAGTAAATGCAGCCATATAAGTTGCTAAATGTCCAGAAGGCATGGCATCATAATTAGGAGTGTTTTTTTGATAAGCATTAAAACTCGGAAACGGTGTCCAATGACCAGAACCGCCATTGGTAACTTTTATAGGGCTCTGTCTTCCAGTAATTCGTTTTATAGTTTGTGTTACAACGCCAACCGAACTTATTACCTCAATCAATTCACTAGCCGTAGTTAATGCTCTATAGTCGTTGTTTATTTTTCCGAAGGCATAAAAACCTGCACTTAAAATTAGAGGAGTTCCACCATTTCCCATATAATATACCATTGAAGGGAAGTTGTTAGGCGTAAATCTAACGCCAGAAATACGTGTATAAGTTCCTTCATTATCTAAGTTTATATAACTTCCAAGTTTATTGGCTCCTTTGGTTAATTGACTGTCAAGAGGCACAAGAATAATTGTGCTAACGGTTGCGAGTGCTACTGGTTTTATATTCTCTTTTTGAATTAAATACTTGCCCATATAACCAACATCTTTTGGAAGGTATTTTATCATTTCAAAAAAAGTAGGTTTGTAATACTCATATTTCAAATTGTTGTTAATATGAAATGTCTGAACTTGTTTTTTTTGACAAAAAACAGCACAAAAACACAAACAAAAAGTAATAATGAGTATTAGTTGGCGCATATTTTTTTTTAAAAGATGTTAAATTTAATAAGAACTATTTATTTAACGATGATGCTAATCTACTATTTTAAAACTACAAAATCAAAAAAATATATTCTTTTAATTATATTTGTAATCAATTTAAATACGATTGCATTAGAAAAAGGTAAATAAAAATCAATGAAACAGTTATCAATAATAATACTTGGAGTTTTTATACTCTCATGCACAACACAAGCGCAGCAAAAGACTAAAGAATCAAAAAATAAAACACAACAAATGACGACTAAAAATATAGAATATGCAACCTTTGGAGGCGGATGCTTTTGGTGTACAGAGGCAATTTTTGAACAATTGAAAGGCGTACTAAAAGTAGCGTCAGGATATTCTGGCGGAACTGTAAAAAACCCAACATATAAAGATGTGTGTACAGGAGAAACAGGTCATGCAGAAGTAATTCATATTACGTTTAATCCAACTATAATTACTTTTGATGAGTTGTTAGATGTGTTTTTTTACACACACAATCCAACTACATTAAATCAACAAGGAGATGATAAAGGTACACAATATCGTTCCGTTGTTTTTTATCATAATGAATCACAAAAAGAGGATGCAAATAATATGATTAAAGCCTTGAGAGATAGCAATGTTTTTGCAGATAAAATTGTAACAGAAGTTACTGAATTTGATATTTTTTATCCTGCAGAAAATTACCATCAAGATTATTATAACAACAATAAAACACAAGGATATTGTCAGTTAGTAATCAATCCTAAATTACAAAAATTCCAAAAAAAATACAAAGAGAAATTAAAGGTCAAATAATGGCATCTTATTTGTTGTATATATGCTAAAATAGAGATTCAATGAATAAAAAATACAAAAAATTATTACTAAGTTTATTATTTGATGCAATAGGATTGCTGTCTTTTTCAATTATAGGAATAGGCGAGTTTTCAGATATTATTTGGGCACCAGCATCAGCCTATTTAATGACAAAAATGTATAAAGGTAAGCGAGGAAAAATAGCAGGTGCAATTGCCTTTGTAGAAGAAGCATTACCAATTGTAGACGTAGTGCCTACATTTACATTAATGTGGATTTACACCTATGTAATCGAAAAGAAAAAAGAAGAAACTATAATTGAGGTTTAATCTTTTAAAAATCTACCTAATCCAATACGTTTAAGCATTTTCTTTTCCATATTCCAAAAGAACTCAAATTGACCAAATATCCAACCAGAAAAAGGGAGTGTAATTTGGTAAACAATAAATATCAGCGGTATTCTAATAAGCCAAAATATCCAACCGTGAGTTTGATAATTTATTCCGATAAATTCAGTAATTGGTTTCGCAACCCAAGTTGCAAATGATCCGTTGACAGAAAATGCTAATAGAATAGCAACAATATGCCAGTTTGAAGTGATATTCCATCTTTTTTTTAGAGTACTCATTTTGTGTGTTGTTTTTTGCAAAAATACTAAATAAAAAAAGACCGTCTTCTCAGACAGTCTTTATTTTATCTTTCAAAAAAATATTATTTTCCGAATAAACCACCAAGTAATCCGCCAAGACCACCTTTTTGGCTTCCGCCTCCTCCTAATATCATACCTGCAACATCATCAATAATACTTCCGTCTCCGTCAGCGTCTAAAAGTCTGTTAACAAGACTTTGTTCTTGCTGTCCTCCGCCAAGCATTCCGCCTAATAAATCACCTAATCCATTAGAGTCAGCAACTTGTTTTTGACGTGTTTCTTTTCCTAAATATCCCATTAGTAAAGGTCCTGCAACTTTTAAAATATTCATTGCACTTCCCATATCAATTCCACTTGATTTACTAACTGCTTGAGCAACATTTTGTTCGCGACCGCCAAAAACGTGTCCTAATATTTTAGAACCATCTTGTAAAACGTCATCATCAATTCCGCCTCCTCCTAAGATGCTTCCTAAATTGTCTAAAATTCCTCCATCATGTTTATTGCTATTTAAAGCATTTAATAGTCCAGAAGCACCTTCTGGTGTTGATGCATTGTTTTTCATTGCACCTAAGATTAAAGGCATTGCAGCGCTCAAAGCACTCTGTGCTTTGTCTTCTCCCATACCTAATTGTTTACTCGCTCCACTTACGAGCATTTTGCCCATAGGACCGTTTAATAAGTCTAAAATTCCACTCATGTTTTTTGTAATTTAAATTTAATTATTAATCATAGCAATTGAATGCTCTTTATATATTTGACACCAATATATGAAAAATAGTCACAATTTCATAAAAAGTGATGGCATTTCTATACTTTTTTTTATCTTTCGGCTAAATTTAAATTTAATATATATAGATACATGAAAAAACTCGCATTACATTGGAGAATATTATTAGGAATGGTTTTAGGAGTGATTGTCGGAATTTTGATGACAAACGTTGATGGAGGAAGAGAATTTATTCAAGATTGGATTAAGCCTTTTGGTAAGATTTTTATAAACTCATTAAAATTAATTGCCATTCCATTAATTCTTGCCGCTTTAATTACAGGTGTTGCTGATTTAAAGGATATTTCTAAACTTTCTAAAATGGGCGGAAGAACGATAACAATTTATATTATAACTACTGTTGTAGCTGTTTCTATTGGATTGATTTTGGTAAATATTGTAAATCCTGGAAAATCAATTACTGAAACTACACGAACAGAAATGGTTAAAAATTATGGAGAAAACACAACCAAATATAAAAAAGAGGCTGAAAATCAAAAAGAATCAGGCCCTTTACAAGCTTTAGTAGATTTGGTTCCGCAAAATATATTTTTATCGGCAACAAGCAATCGTAATATGTTGCAAGTTATCTTTTTCGCTGTATTTTTTGGAGTTGGATTAATATTAATACCTGAAGAAAAAGGCAAAGTTGTAAAAGATTTTTTTAGCGGATTTAATGATGTTATTCTCAAAATGGTTGATTTGATAATGCTTGCAGCACCTTATGGTGTTTTTGCATTATTAGCTGCTTTGGTTGTTGAATCACCAAGTTTAGATTTATTCAAGGCTTTAGGTTGGTATGCGATTACAGTTGTTTTTGGTTTGCTTGTAATGATAGTATTCTATAATATTTTAATATTTATTTTTACAAAAAAGAAACCTAAATTTTTTATGAATGGTATTTCTCCAGCGCAATTATTAGCATTTTCAACAAGTTCTAGTGCAGCAACGTTACCTGTTACTATGGAGCGTGTAACTGAGCATCTTGGAGTAGAAGAAGAAGTAGCAAGTTTTGTGCTGCCAATTGGCGCGACGATTAATATGGACGGAACAAGTTTGTATCAAGCAGTAGCAGCAGTATTTATTGCACAAGCTTTTGGTATGGATTTGACTTTTGGCACACAATTAGGTATCATTGCTACAGCAACAATGGCATCTATTGGTTCGGCTGCAGTTCCTGGAGCAGGAATGGTTATGTTGGTTGGAGTATTAGGTTATGCTGGAATACCAGAAGCAGGATTGGCTTTGATTTTTGCTGTAGATAGACCTTTAGATATGTGTAGAACGGTAGTTAATGTTACAGGTGATGCTGCAGTATCAATGCTTGTTGCAAAATCAGTTGGAAAATTAGGCGAACCAAATGTTAAAAATTGGGATGATAATTATAAGGAGTCTAACTAAAAAATGCATTAAAAATACGAATTAATAGAAATTACCAACTAACTGATATAAGAATATGAATATTTGTTTTTTAATGTATCCTTGGGACACGATAAAATCACCAGAAAATGATTCAAGTGTATGTTTAATACACGAATGCGTAAAAAGAGGACATGGAGTCGCAATTTGTACACCAGCAAATCTTACGATTAGAAATAGTATTACCAATGCTTTTTGTACGGTAATTAATAGAATGGATAAGGTACCAAGTTCTTTAAAATCATTTCATAAAAAAGTAACAACACGCGAAGAAATGCTACCTTTAGCAGGTTTTGATGCTATTTTTATGCGTGCAGAACCGCCATTAGATCCATTAATGCTCAATTTTTTAGATTCTGTTAAAGACGATGTATTTATAGTTAACTCTTTGCAAGGAATGCGTGTGGCTAATAACAAGTTATATACTGCCGTTTTTGATGATCCAAATAATGACATTATTCCAGTTACACACGTATCAAAAAACAAAGAATATTTAATCAGAATGATAGAAGAATCAAAATCTGATAAGATGATACTAAAACCCTTAAACGGTTTTGGAGGTTCAGGAGTAATTTTGATTGAAAAATCGGCAATGGGAAACATAAATTCACTGCTTGATTTTTATCTACAAAATGCTATTGGCGGAAGTGACTATGTAATACTGCAAGAATATATAGAAGGTGCAGATAAAGGAGATGTACGTGTATTGATGTTAAATGGTGTGCCAATTGGTGCTATGAAGCGCGTTCCAGGAGATAAGGATCATCGTTCTAATGTTTCGGCAGGAGGCTCTGTGCAAAAACATAAATTGACACAACAAGAAAAAATGCTGTGTAAAAAAATTGGACCAAAATTGGTTAAAGACGGACTCTATTTTGTTGGAATTGATGTGATAAATGGTATGCTTGTTGAGGTAAATGTGATGAGTCCTGGAGGAATAACTTATATAAATAAAGTATATAAAGTTAAAATTCAAGAAAAAGTAATTGACTTTTTAGAAAGTAAAGTGCTTGAGCAATCTGCAGCTTTTAGAAGAGTTACCGATTTGAAAAGAATGGTTGATGAAGCATAAATGTTAAATTGCCATTTTGTTTACAAACTTAAGTAGTTTAGATGAAATTGACTAAAAAAATATGAAACGAATAATTATTTTATTTATAGTACTTTTTTCAAGTAACTTATATTCCCAAATGCCGAATACTTTGTCAAAATCAGATAAAATTTATGGTTTATCTAAATTTTGGCAAGAAGTAAATTATAACTTTGTTTATTTATATAAAATCGATAGAAAAAAGTGGGATGATGATTATAAAAGATTAATAACTGAAGTTCAAAAAACAAAAAATGATTATGAATATTATAGATTACTTCAAAGATTTTGCGCAACTTTAAAAGATGGTCACACAAATATTTATTTTCCAAGAGAAATAAGAGAAAAAATAGTTACAAATAATTTTGGAGCGTATAGAATATTTTTAACCAATGTAGAAGGGAAAGCAATTGTTACAAGAATTAATTTGTCAAAAAAAGAAGAAATTCCTATTGGAACGGAAATAATAAAAGTTAACCAATTAAAGACAACAGAATATATTAAAAAATACGTCAAGCCATATATTTCGTCATCAACAAAGTATGTCCTTGAGGATTGGAGTGTGATGAGATTGTTTAGAGCGCCAATAGGTACATCATTTGAAGTCGAAATGAAATTGCCAGACGGAACAATAAAAAAATTAAAACTAACACACACTGAAACTACAGAAAAAGAGGTTTATCCTGAAATTAAAGATGAAAAATTATTAGAATTTAAATGGCTAAAACACAAAATTGCTTATATTTCTTTAAATTCATTTAGTAATGATGAAATAGACTCTCTTTTTGTAAAAATTTTACCAAAATTATATAAAGCAAAAAAAGTAATTATAGATTTACGAAAGAATGGTGGAGGAAGTACTTATGTAGGGTTTGAAATTTTACAATATTTAGTTAATGATTCAGTTCTGTATGGTTCTAAACAAAAAAGTAGGTTGCATATTCCAGCCTTTAAGGCTTGGGGTAAATGGACAGAAGTTACTGATACGATTAATGATAGTTGGGCAAAGCAAGAATTTTTATCCTTTAGAGACAATTATTTTTTTCAGTTTGAAAATCAGCCTGACACTATTAAAATTAAAGCCAAAAGAATTGTAGTGCCAACTGCTATTCTTATTGGTCATCACACAGCTTCTGCAGCTGAAGATTTTTTAATATTTCTACACAATCAAAAGCATATTGTAAAAATTGGAGAGCCTACTTTTGGAAGTACAGGACAGCCTTTATTGTTCGATTTGCCTAATGGAGGAAGTGCAAGAGTTTGTACAAAAAAAGATACTTATCCAGATGGTAAAGAATTTGTTGGATATGGTATTCAGCCTGATATTAAAGTGTCAAATACTTTTCAAGATTATTTGAAAAATAAAGATGCAGTTTTGCAAAGAGCAATTGATTTTTTAAATAAAAAGAAATAATTTTATTTTACTTGTTTTTAAATAATTAATGAAGCCTAAATAAAATGAAAAAACCTCTTGTTTCCATACATTGGCTACACGAAAATTTAACTAATCCAAAGTTAATTGTTTTGGATACTACACTAAAAAAAGCAACATCTAAAGAGGAAACTGTTTGTGAAAAAAAACGGTTGCCAAAAGCACGTTTTTTTGATATAAAAAATACTTTTTCGGAACAATCAGCAACGTTTCCAAATACGATGCTAACTTTTGAAAAATTTCAAGAAAAGGCACAAGATTTAGGGATAAATAATGACTCCATAATTATAGTTTATGATGATTTTGGAATCTATTCTTCGGCGCGAGTTCAATGTCATTAAGTTAAGGAAATTTCA
>CAMZLV010000035.1 GCA_947311835.1 uncultured Lutibacter sp.
CGATAGGTTTTTAGTTCTACTATGTACAATCGTAACCGTTGCATTTCCTGCTGTACGTTTTTGACTCATTAAAATACTCATTGGACGACCAACGATATGACTTCTGCCTATTACAACAACATTTTTTCCAGAAGTCTCAATTTTGTATCGTTCTAAAAGTTCCATAATACCAAAAGGAGTTGCAGGTAAAAAACACGGTAAATCGAGTGTCATTCTTCCAACATTAGTTGGATGAAATCCATCAACGTCTTTAACAGGATTTACAGCCATTAAAACCTTTTGTTCGTCTATATGTTTTGGAAGTGGTAATTGCACGATAAAACCATCAATATCATCATCATTATTAAGTGTATTAATAGTTTCTAGTAATTTTTCTTCAGTAGTTTCTTCAGGTAAATCAATCAATGTAGAATTAAATCCAACTAATTCACAAGCCTTTACTTTTGCGCTAACATAAGTCATACTTGCTCCGTCAGAACCAACTAAAACGGCTGCTAAATGAGGTGTTTTTTTTCCTTCTGATTTTAATTTTGTTACAGTTTCAGCAATTTCGATTTTTATATCTGATGCAGTTTTTTTTCCGTCTAAAAGTATCATAGTTCTTTTATTTATTCAATTTCATTACCTCATTACCTCATTACCTCATTACCTCATTCCTTTCATCATTTGCATCATTTTTCTTCCGCCTCCTCCTTGCATCATTTTCATCATCTTGCTCATTTGGTTAAACTGTTTCATAAGTTGGTTTACTTCTTGAACACTCGTTCCAGAACCTTTAGCAATACGTTTTTTACGACTAGAATTAATAGTTGCAGGTTGACTACGCTCTTTAGGTGTCATAGAGTAAATAATCGCTTCAATACCTTTAAAAGCATCATCATCAATATCTACATCTTTCATTGCTTTTCCAGCTCCAGGAATCATTCCGATTAAATCTTTCATGTTCCCCATTTTTTTGATTTGCTGAATTTGCTTTAAAAAATCATCAAAACCAAATTGATTTTTTGCAATTTTTTTCTGAATTTTACGAGCTTCAGCCTCATCATATTGTTCTTGAGCACGTTCAACCAATGATACAACATCACCCATTCCTAAAATACGGTCTGCCATACGATCAGGATGGAATACGTCAATCGCTTCCATTTTTTCTCCAGTACCAATAAATTTAATCGGTTTGTTAACAACCGATTTTATTGATAATGCTGCTCCACCACGCGTATCACCATCTAATTTTGTAAGAATAACTCCTTCAAAATTTAAAATATCGTTAAATGCTTTTGCTGTGTTTACAGCATCTTGACCTGTCATAGAATCAACAACAAACAAGGTTTCGTGCGGTTGCACAGCCTTATGAATGTTTGATATTTCGGTCATCATTTCTTCATCTACAGCCAAACGACCTGCAGTATCAATAATTACTACATTTTTACCAGTTGCTTTGGCATGTTTTATAGCATTTTGTGAGATTTCTACAGGATTTTGGTTTCCAACTTCAGCATAAACTTCTACACCAATTTGTTCGCCAACTACTTGTAATTGGTTGATTGCTGCAGGACGATACACGTCACATCCAACCAATAGAACTTGCTTTGTTTTTTTGTTTTTAAGATAATTTGCTAGTTTTCCTGAAAATGTTGTTTTACCAGAACCTTGTAAACCAGACATTAAAATTACCGTTGGTGTTCCTGATAGGTTTAAACCAACCGTTTCGCCTCCCAT
The DNA here is from genome assembly GCA_947311835.1 of uncultured Lutibacter sp. GTDB lineage: Bacteria > Bacteroidota > Bacteroidia > Flavobacteriales > Flavobacteriaceae > Urechidicola. Next base: position 1,720 of record CAMZLV010000035.1, read on the forward strand.
TAATTCGGTCAACTCGTCTTTAACGATTTTAACCATTAATTGTCCAGGATTTAACGTAGTTAATACGTCTTGTCCTAAGGCTTTTTCTTTTACACGTTTGGTAAAGTCTTTGGCTATTTTATAGTTAACATCGGCATCAAGAAGCGCTCTACGTACTTCCTTTAAAGTTTCTGCAACGTTTACTTCGGTTATTTTTCCATGACCTTTTAGTACATGAAATGCTTTATCTAGCTTATCACTTAAATTATTAAACATACTTTTACTTCCTTATATTTAGTATCGCAAAGATACTTAAAATTGTAGAAGTTTAAAGTGTGATTTGTTTTTTTTGGATGAGATTTTTTTTTGTAAAATATCTTTGCGCTAATAAAACAATGTGAAACCCTTTTATACTAATTGTGATTTTAGATTAAGTCACTTATCAAAGAAGGCGGACGACCAATAACGGCTTTGTTATCTTTTACAACTATAGGGCGTTCAACTAACTTAGGATTTTGAGCCATTGCTTCGATTATTTGCGAATCGGATAGTGATTTTCCTTTAAAATTATCTTTCCAAATTTGTTCTCCTTTTCTAACTAATGCAATAGGAGATATGTTTAAAAACTCAATTAACTCAATCAATTCACTTGTAGTTAATGGATTATCAAGATATTTGATTACTTCAAATTCTTGATTTGAATTGTTCAGTATTTCTAAACCTTGACGGCTTTTGCTACATCTTGGATTGTGGTATATTTTTAGCATTAGAAATTTGGTTTTCTTTCTTTTTTATTAAAATCTATTTTTCGTTTCTTTTTACTTTGGTTTAATCTATAAGTAAAA
>CAMZLV010000036.1 GCA_947311835.1 uncultured Lutibacter sp.
ATATAACACCAGTTACAGCACCAACGAATGGTACTTTAACATTAAATCCAGACGGAACATTTGATTATGTACCAAATACAGATTTTTCAGGAACCGATAGTTTTGTATACGAAGTATGTGATAACGGTGCACCAGTAGCGTGTGATACAGCAACTGTATATGTAACTGTAAATAAAATATTTCCGGATTTTACACCTCTTGTAACTTTAATTGATCATAATGTAGTTGGTGATTCAGGAGATATTAACTTTATTGTTAATATTAAAGAAATTAATAACGCAGATTCAAACGGAACTTCACTTGTAGAATTTAGAATTCCTAAGGATATTTTAATTTCATTAACGTATGATTCAACCTTGACTAATTTAAATGGGCAAATGGTTGATAATCCTTTATGGCAGTTTGATAGTTCAAATGAGTTTTATTACAAATTTACTTATACTGGTACTAATGCTGTTTTTCAAGGGCTTACATCTTCAAACATTGCAATTAAAGTAACTTATACTCCGCTAAAACATTCATCAGGTTTATTTCCTATTAAAGCAGTAATTAAATATTTTTCAGGTGGAGAAATAAACAATACCAATAATGACCAAATAGGTTATTTCCAATATAACAATTATTAAAATCAACTTACAATACACAATATGAGAAAATTAGTATTTACATTCATGTTTTTAGGGCTTGTGCTTTCTATAAACGCACAGTCTGTTGCAGTTCATCATTCATCGCTTACTCCTACACCAGTACAATCTGTTCAAGAAAATGGACAAGGAGTGGGAACAATATGGACTGGTGATATATCAGGACAACCCGTCCCTGCCACTGGTTTAGGAGGCTTAGCAAATGTTGTTATTAAAGTCGCATTAAGTAATCTTGAGTTGACTGATGGTAATCCAGATTTAATCACAGGAAATCTTATGGATTATTTTACGGCTAGCTATGATACAACAACAGATATTATTACTTTTACTCAGAATAGTATTATGCCTGCGGACACTTTGTTAATTGCAGATTTTCCATTTACAGTTACACAAAATACCGATAGTGCTACGGCCACTAATGGATTTCAATCAACAATTACATCAACAGATCCAGGAACTAATTCCGATGGTAATTCATCCATATTTACTTTTACAAATAACGATACGTTTGCTGTTAATGATTTCAATAATACATTTGAAAATGTTGCAGTAAGTGGAAATGTATTAACAAATGATTTCGATTTACAAGACGATACGCAAGCAGTGAATACAACACCAGTAACTGCTCCAACCAATGGTACTGTAGTGTTAAATGCAGATGGAACATATACCTACACACCAAACGCAGATTTTGTAGGAACAGACACATTTGAATATGAAATTTGTGACAACGCTACAGATCAAGCCTGTGATACAGCTACAGTTACCATAGAAGTTATGGCAGTACCAACACCAGATGCAAATGAAAAACCAATCGCAAATGATGATACAGCCACAACAGAAGTTGACACAGCGGTAAGTGGAAATGTATTACCAAACGATATTGATCCAGAAGGCGATACGTTGACAGTAAATACAACACCAACTACTGCACCGACAAACGGAACATTGGTAATTAATCCAGACGGAACGTTTACATATACACCAGATGCAGGATTTGAAGGAACAGATAGTTTTGTATATGAAGTATGTGATAATGGAATACCATCATTATGTGATACAGCAACAGTGACTATCGATGTATTACCAGCAGGTAATGGAGATAATGTTACCTACGCGAATGACGATGCGGTAAACGGCGATCAAAACACAACATTATCAGGAAACGTATTAGATAATGATACCGATCCAGAGGGAGATGCACAAGCAGTAAATACTACACCAGTAACAGCACCAACTAATGGTACAGTAGTATTAAATGCAGACGGTACTTACACATATACACCAACAACTGATTTTTCAGGAACAGATAGTTTTGTATATGAAGTATGTGATGATGGTGCACCAGTAGCATGTGATACAGCAACTGTATATATATCTGTAAACCCAATAAATGATACTTTTGCAATAAATGATTTCAACAATACATTTGAAAATGTTGCAGTAAGTGGAAACGTATTAACAAATGATGAAGATACACAAGGTGATACCCAAACAGTAAATACTACACCAGTAACAGCACCAACCAATGGTACTGTTGTGTTAAATGCAGATGGTACATATACATATACACCAAATGCAGACTATGTAGGAACAGACACATTTGAATATAAAATATGTGATAACGGTATACCAGTAGCCTGTGATACGGCAACAGTTACCATAGAAGTAATGGCAGTACCAACGCCAGGTAATAATAAACCAATCGCAAATGATGATACAGCCACAACAGAAGTCGGCACAGCGGTAAGTGGAAATGTATTACCAAATGATATCGATCCAGATGGCGATACGTTAACAGTAAATACAACGCCAACAACAGACCCAATAAGTGGTACAGTGGTAATCAATCCTGATGGAACGTTTATATACATTCCAAACGCAGGATTTGAAGGAACAGACACATTTGTATATGAAGTATGTGATAATGGCACACCATCATTATGTGATACAGCAACAGTAACTATCGATGTATTGCCAGCAGGTAATGGAGTGAATGTTACCTATGCCAATGACGATGCCGTAAACGGTGATCAAAACACACTTTTATCAGGAAATGTATTAGATAATGATACGGATCCAGAGGGAGATGCGCAAACAGTAAATACAACACCAGTTACAGCACCAACCAATGGTTCTGTAGTATTAAATGCAGATGGTACATACGATTATACACCAAATGTTGATTTTTCAGGAACAGATAGTTTTGTATATGAAGTATGTGATGATGGTGCACCAGTAGCATGTGATAGAGCAACTGTATATATAACTGTAAATAAGATATTTCCTGATTATGTTCCAGGAATTATAGGTGCTAATACTACAGTTGTTGGGTCAAGTGGCGTTGTTAATTTTGTAGGTACTATTACGGAAATAAATAGTATGATTTCCGATGGTTCACCTGTTCAATTGAGAATTTATAAAAGACCTGAAGTAGAAATATCTTACGATGCTACTTTAACCACTTTAAATAGTATCCCAGTAGCAAATTCTAATTGGATTTTTGACGATTCTAGTCCTCTTTTTTATAGTTTCACTTATACGCCAAACAATGGAGTATTTGATGCTGAAGGAGTTTCTTTAATTGGAATTAACGCCATATTTCTATCTCCATTTCAAGCGAGAGGGAACTTACCTTTAGTACTTCTTGTTAAGTATGGATCAGGAGGTGAAAAGAACATCGAAAATAATAAGGATTTCGAATATATTGATTATGACAATAGATAATGAGTAAAAAGTTATGAATTTTATTAAAATAGATAATAATATGAAAAAAAAATTAATATTAACCATTGTTTTCTTAGCGATTACAGTTATTTTAAATGCTCAATCTGTCTCTGTATTTCGTGCTGTGATATCACCGACACCTCTACAGCCTGTTGAGCAAAATGGAACAGGAATAGGAGAAATTTGGATGGGTGAATTATCAGGACAACCTGTGCCTGCCACAGTAAATAATCTCGGAACAGTACCAAACGTTTACATCGGTGTAAGTTTGCAATATATAGAACTTACTAATGGAGCAGTTAGTGGAATAACTGGTAATATGTTAGATTATTTTACTGTTAATTATGATGCAACACAAAATGTTATTCAATTTGTTCAAAGTCAAGAAATTCCTGCTGAGACTTTACTAAAAGCTTTTTTTCCTATTACTGTAATACAAAATTCAACCCAAGCTGAAGCACTTAACGGTTATAATACTAATATTTCAGCTATAGACGGTAATACAGATGCTTCAGGATCTTCTTCTGTTTACACGTATACTCAAGCAATTACAGATGTTTTACAAGTTACAAAAACAGTAACTACACCTGGAAGTGCAGTTGGTGATGTAATTGAGTACGATATCGTTGTTGCTAATACAGGTACAACAGACTTAACAAATATTGTTGTAACTGATGCTAATGCTGATGCAGGAACTTTAACAGGAAGTCCAATAGCTACTCTAGCTTCAGGAACAAGTGTTACACTAACAGCCCAACAAACAATAACTCAAGCAGATGTTGATGCAGGATATATAGAGAATAGTGCAACTGCAACAGGAAACAACCCTGATGGAAATCCAATATCTGATGTATCAGATGCTGGAGATGAAACAGTAGAAACTCCTAATGGAGACGGTTCTGTAGATAACGATTCAACAAATGACCCAACGGTTACTACAATTACTGATAATTCTGAATTGACTCTTACTAAAACTGTAGCAACTACTGGAAGCGCTGTAGGAGATGTAATAGTATATGATATTTTAGTAAAAAACACAGGAAATACAACTTTAACAAATATTGATGTAGTGGATGCCAATGCTGATGCCAACAGTATAACAGGAAGCCCAATAACAACCTTAGCACCTGGATCAAGTGCAACAGTAACTGCAGAACAAACAATAACTCAAGCAGATCTAGATGCTGGATATATTCAAAATAGTGCAACAGCAACAGGTGACAGTCCAACAGGTGTTGATGATGTTATTGATGTATCGGATGCTGGTGATGAAAATGTTGAAACACCTGATGGCTTAGGAAATACAAATGGTGATTCAACAGATGACCCAACGGTTACTATGCTTGCGTCAGTATCAGAATTAACAGTTACTAAAACCATAACAACGCCTGGTAGTGTAGTAGGTGATGTTATTTCATATGATATTGTTGTGAAAAATACAGGTACATTACCTCTAACAAATATTGTTGTAACGGATGTTAATGCCGATGCAGGAAGCATCATAGGTAGCCCAATAGCAACGTTAGCTCCAGGAGCAAGTGCAACAGTAACTGCAACACAAATAATTACTCAAGCTGATTTTGATGCTGGATATATAGAAAATAGTGCTACAGCTTCAGGACTAAATCCTGATAATATTACGATTGTAGATGTTTCTGATGCAGGAGATGAAGCAGTAGAGACTCCTAATGGAGACGGAACTACAGATAATGACCCTACAAATGACCCTACAGTAACCAATTTAACTCCTATTTCAGAAATGATAGTAACTAAGATTATTAGTGTTGCAGGTAGCAATTTAGGAGATGTAATTGCATATAATATAAATGTACAAAATACAGGTAATACTACATTGACAAACATTGATGTAGTTGATGCCAATGCTGATAATATTACTGGAAGTCCTATAACAAGCTTAGCACCAGGAACTAGCGCAACAGTAACTGCTACGCAAACAATAACGCAAGCTGATTTTGATGCTGGGTTTATTGAGAATAGCGCAACAGCTACTGGAGATAGTCCAAATGGAGTTGATGACGTAACTGATGTATCAGATGCAGGAGATGAGAATGTTGAAACACCAAATGGTGACGGAACTGTAGATAATGACCCTACCAATGACCCAACTGTAACTACTTTAACACCAACTGCTGAAATGACTGTTACTAAAACGGTTAACACTTCTACAGGCACTGCTGTTGGCCACGTATTAACGTATGATATTTTAGTTAAGAATACAGGTACACTAGCTTTAACAAATGTTATTGTTACTGATGCAAACGCAGATAGTATAACAGGAAGCCCAATAACGACCTTGGCACCAGGAGCAAGTGTAACTGTAACTGCAACCCAAACAATAACGCAAGCCGATATTGATGCTGGTTATATTGAGAATAGTGCAACAGCAACAGGAAATAGCCCTACTGGGACAGGTGACGTAACAGATATTTCAGATGCAGGAGATGAAACAGTAGAAACACAAAATGGAGACGGAACAACAGATAATGATCCTACAAATGATCCTACAGTTACCAATTTATCTCCAATTTCAGAAATGACAGTTACCAAAACTGTTGCAAGTACAACTGGAACAGGACTAGGAGATACATATACTTATGAAATTTTAGTTGCTAATACAGGAAACACAACATTAACAAATATAGTTGTAACTGATGCAAATGCTGATAGCATAACAGGAAGTCCAATTTCAAGTTTGGCACCAGGAGCTAGTGTAACAGTAACTGCAACCCAAATAGTAACACAAGCAGATTTAGATAAAGGATATATTGAGAATAGCGCAACAGCTACAGGAAACAGTCCATCAGGAACAGGAGACGTAACGGATGTATCAGATGCAGGAGATGAAACAGTTGAAACTCCAGATGGAGCAGGAAGCACTGATAATGATCCTACAAATGACCCAACTGTTACTACAATTACTCCAATTTCAGATATGACAGTTACAAAAACTGTTGCAAGTACAACAGGAACAGGATTAGGAGATGTATACACTTATGATATACTAGTTACAAATACAGGAGCAACAACTTTAACAAATATTTTAGTAGTAGATGCTAATGCAGATGGAGGTGTTGTTACAGGTAGTCCAATAACAACATTAGCACCAGGATCAAGTGTAACAGTAACGGCAACACAAACTATAACGCAAGCAGATATAGATGCTGGTTATATTGAGAACAGTGCAACGGCAACAGGAAACAACCCTGATGGAAATCCAATATCAGATGTATCAGATGTTGGAGATGAAACTGTTGAAACACCTGACGGAGAGGGTAATTTAGATACAGACCCAACAAATGACCCAACGGTTACTGTTATTACTCCAAATTCTGAAATGACAATTACTAAAGTAGTTAATGTATCTGGAAGTGTATTAGGAGATGTAATAGCATATAATATTTTTGTTGAAAACACAGGAAACACGACATTAACAAATGTAGTAGTAACGGATGCGAATGCAGATGGAGGAGTTGTTACAGGCAGTCCAATAGCAACATTAGCACCAGGAACAAGCGTTATTGTTACGGCTAATCAAACGATAACTCAGGCAGATATAGATGCTGGATATGTTGAGAATAGTGCAACAGCCACAGGAGACAGTCCAAATGGAACAGGAGATGTGACAGATGTATCAGATGCAGGCGATGAAACCGTAGAAACTCCAGATGGAGAAGGTAATTTAGATACAGACCCAACAAATGATCCAACAGTTACATATTTACCAGTTTCAGAAATGACAGTTACAAAAACAGTAAACAGTACAACAGGAACAGGATTAGGAGATGTATTTACTTATGATATTGTGGTTGAAAACACTGGTAATACTACATTAACAAATGTAGTAGTTACGGATGATAATGCTGATAGTATATCAGGCAGTCCAATAGCAACATTAGCACCAGGAGAAAGTGTAACAGTTACAGCAATACAAACAATAACACAAGCAGATTTAGATGCAGGTTATGTAGAGAATAGTGCAACAGCAACAGGAGAAGATCCTGATGGTAATCCAGTAACAGACGTATCAGATGCAGGAGATGAAACAGTTGAAACACCAGATGGTGCCGGAAATACGGACTCTGACCCAACAAACGATCCAACTGTAACAACAATTACTCAAACTTCTGATATGACAGTTACTAAAACTGTAAATGTTACAGGAAGTGCATTAGGTGATGTAATCAGTTATATCATTTTAGTTAAAAATACAGGAAATACGACCTTAACTAATATTGTTGTAACGGACGATAATGCAGATGCTGGAAGTATAATGGGAAGTCCAATTTCAAGTTTGGCGCCAGGAGCTAGTGTAATTGTAACTGCAAACCAAACAATAACACAAGCTAATATAGATGCTGGTTATATTGAGAATAGTGCGACAGTAACAGGAAATAGTCCAAACGGAACAGGAGATATAACAGATGTATCAGACGCAGGAGATGAAACAGTAGAAACACCAAATGGAGCAGGAAATACGGATAATGACCCTACAAATGACCCAACTGTAACTACAATTACTCCAAATTCTGAAATTAGAGTTACAAAAACTGTTGCAAGTACAACAGGAACTGGATTTGATTTAGGGAATGTATATTCGTATGATATTTTAGTTGAAAACACTGGAAATACAACTTTAACAAATATTATTGTAACTGATGCAAATGCAGATGCGGGAAGTATCACGGGAAGTCCAATAGCAACCTTAGCACCAGGAGAAAGCGTTACAGTAACAGCAACGCAAACAATAACGCAGGCCGATATAGATGCTGGTTATATTGAGAATAGTGCAACAGCAACAGGAAACAGTCCAAACGGAACAGGAGATATATCAGATGTATCAGATGCAGGAGATGAAACAGTAGAAACATCAGATGGAGCAGGAAATACGGACAATGACCCAACAAACGATCCAACTGTAACAACAATTACTACTACTTCAGAAATGACAGTTACTAAAACGGTTGCAAGTTCTACAGGAACAGGATTAAACGGAGTTTTTACTTATGATATTTTAGTTAAAAACACTGGAAACACAACATTAACAAATATAGTTGTAACTGATGCAAATGCTGATAGCATAACAGGAAGCCCAATAATGACCTTAGCACCAGGAGAAAGTGTTACAGTAACAGCAACTCAAACGGTATCACAAGCTGATTTAGATGCAGGTTACGTTGAGAACAGTGCAACAGCAACAGGAAACAGCCCAACAGGAACAGGTGATGTAACAGACATTTCAGATGCAGGAGATGAAACAGTAGAAACACCAGATGGTGAAGGAAACACTGACAATGACCCAACAAATGACCCAACGGTTACGACAATTACTCCAGTTTCAGATATGACTGTTACTAAAACTGTAGCAAGCACAACAGGTACAGGATTTGATATAGGAGATGTTTATTCGTATGATATCTTAGTTGAAAATACAGGAGATACAACCTTGACTAATATAGTAGTTGTTGATGCCAATGCTGATGGAGGAGTTGTTACAGGCAGCCCAATAACAAGTTTATCTCCAGGAGCAAGTATTACTGTTACTGCAACTCAAACAATAACACAAGCTGATGTAGATGCAGGATATATTGAAAACAGTGCAACTGCAACTGGAATTAATCCTAGTGGAATTTCAATTACAGATGTTTCTGATGCAGGAGACGAAACAGTTGAAACTCCAGACGGTGAAGGAAATACTGATAATGACCCAACAAATGATCCAACAGTAACTAGTATTACACCAAATTCTGAGATGACAATTACTAAAGTTGTAAATGTTTCAGGAAGTATGTTAGGTGATATCATTGCTTATAATATTTTTGTTGAGAATACAGGAAATACAACCTTAACTAATATCGTTGTAACTGATGCAAATGCCGATGGTGGAATTGTAACAGGTAGTCCAATAGCAACATTAGCACCAGGAGAAAGCGTAATTGTAACTGCTAATCAAACGATAACACAAGCAGATATTGATGCAGGATATATTGAAAATAGTGCAGCAGCAACAGGAAGCAGCCCTACAGGTACTGATGATGTAACAGATGTTTCTGATGCAGGAGATGAAACAGTTGAAACTCCTGACGGAGAAGGAAATCTAGATACAGACCCAACAAATGATCCGACTGTAACAGAAATTACTCCAAACTCTGAAATGACAGTCACAAAAACTGTAACTACAGCAGGAAGTTTATTAGGAGATGTATTTACCTACGATATAGTAGTTGCTAACACAGGAAACACAACCTTAACTAATATTGTGGTAACCGATGATAATGCAGATGCAGGAAGTATCACAGGAAGTCCAATAGCAACTTTAGCACCAGGAGAAACCGTTACAGTAACTGCCACTCAGACGATAACACAAACTGACATTGACAACGGATATGTTGAAAACAGTGCATCAGTAGAGGGTGAAGATCCAGATGGTAATCCAGTAACAGATATTTCAGATGCTGGAGACGAAACTGTTGAAACGCCTGATGGTGAAGGAAATACTGATGGTGATACAACAAATGATCCAACAGTAACTAGTATTACTAATACTTTAGAAGCAAATGATGATGATTTCACAACTGATGAAGATGTTTCAATGACAGGAAATATTTACACAAATGATGTTGATCCTGAAGGAGATACATTTAGCGTTACAAATTCAATAATTACTACAGCACAAGGCGTAGAAATTACTATTGACCCAATGACAGGAGAATTTAATTATACTCCACCAGTAGGTTACGTAGGGGAAGATTCTTTTGAATATACCATATGTGATAACGGAACGCCAGTAGCATGTGATACCGCAACTGTTAAAATTGTAGTTGCAGGAGTAGGTGGTGTATGTGAGTTTGCTTTCGCTGGTGAATCTGCAAGTTCTTTTAAAGGTTATAGTTTCTCTCCAAATGATGATGGAATAAATGATTTATTTCATATTGAAAATTTAGAATTCTGTTTCCCTAACTATCATATTCAAATATTTAATAGATATGGTAACGTAGTGTTTGAATATACACATAACGGAGATCAGTTTGCTGAATCTAAAATGTGGGATGGTTCATCAGATGGAAGAATGACCATAAACAAAACAAAAATGCTTCCAGCAGGTACGTATTTCTTTGTTTTAGATCTTAATGATCCACAAAATGCGAATAATCCAGAAAACGACCATAAATCAGGATATATTTATTTAACAAAATAATAATTTAATTAATGTAGCAAAGTGAATTTTTCACTTTGCTACTAATTATTAACAACGATATGATGAAAAAAATTAAAATTCTATTATTTTTAGGGCTAATAATAACTGCAAAGTCTACTTTAGCACAGCAAGACCCTCAATACACACAATACATGTACAATATGAGTATTGTAAATCCTGCTTACGCAGGCTCTCAAGAAACATTAAGTATAGGATTACTTGGAAGAACTCAATGGGTTGGTTTAGCAGGAGCTCCACAAACGATTACAGCATCTGTTAACGCGCCAATCAATGATAAAATTGGAGTTGGATTTTCAGCAATTGCTGATGAAATAGGACCAATAAAAGAACAAAATCTATATGCAGATTTTTCATATACTATTGAAACTTCTAGAGAAGGAAAGTTGGCATTTGGTATAAAAGGAGGTTTTACGTTTCAAGATATTAATTATCTAGGACTTTCTTCAGAACAATTAGAAATACCTGCATTTACGACAAACCTTAATGAGGTTTATCCTAATGTAGGAGCAGGTATATTTTATTATAATGAAAAATTCTATGCGAGTGTTTCTATGCCTAATATGCTAAAAGCACGTCATTTTGAGAAATCTAACGGATATAATCTGACAGCGACTGAAGACATGCACTATTTTATTTCTAGTGGTTATGTTTTCGACATTTCACAAAATCTTAAGTTCAAACCTTCATTTATGGCAAAGGCTGTTTCAGGAGCGCCTGTTTCTATTGATCTTTCTGCTAATGCTTTAATAAACGATAAATTTGAAGTAGGACTGTCTTGGAGAGCTGATGATTCTATAAGCGCTATGGTTAATCTACTTGTAACTTCAGATTTCAGAATCGGATATGCATATGACTATACATTAAGTAATTTAGGACAATTTAATGATGGATCTCATGAAATATTTTTATTATATAATATCAATTCATCAAAAGATAATATGAAATCACCTAGATTCTTTTAAAAAATTAACATACGATGACTAAAAAAATTATTTTATTAAGTGCACTCGCATTAAGTTTGTTTGCCAATGTTAATGCGCAACAAGAAGAACGTTATTCAATTACTAACCTTGATATTAATGATGATTATTCCAATTTCGGGACAACATTCTATGGAGAAAATCAAGTAGTTTACGCTTCACCTACTAAAAAAAGATCTTTAATTAAAAGAAATTGGAAAGGTAATGACCAGCCATTTTTAGATTTATTTATTGGTGACATTTCGAGTGATGGACAATTAGAAAATATTAAAAAGTTCTCAAAAAAAATTAATTCTAAGTATCATGAATCTGATGTAGCCTTTACAAAAGACTTAAAAACAGTTTACTTTTCACGAAATAATTATTTAGATAGAAAAACTGCTTTAAACTCAGAAGGTATAAACTTAATACAATTATATAGAGCTAAAATTAGTAAAAACGGAGATTGGACTGATATTGAAGAGATGCCTTTTAATAGTGATCAATACCAAACAGGACATCCAGCATTGAGTAATGATGGGAAAACCCTTTATTTTATTTCAGATATGCCTGGAACTTTAGGCTTGACTGATGTTTATAAAGCTAGTATCGATTCTCAAGGAAATATTGGAAAACCTGTTAATTTAGGCCCGAAAATAAATACTGCAGGGAGAGAGATGTTTGTAACAATTTCTGGAAATGATGAATTGTATTTTTCTTCAGACGGCCGCCCTGATGGTCATGGTGGTTTAGACGTGTATGTTTCTCAAACAAACGAAAACGGAATAACGAAACCTCAAAATCTTGGAGCTCCAATTAATAGTGACAAAGATGATTTTGCTTTTATCATAAATAAAATAACGAGAAGAGGGTATTTCTCATCAAATAGAAGCGGAGGAAAAGGAGATGATGATATTTACACTTTCGTTGAAGACATACCAATAAACTTCGAATGTAAACAAGTTGCAAATGGTGTTGCTAGAGATAAAAAATCTGGAGCATTATTACCACAAACTTTGGTTACTTTATTTAACAAAGAAGGAAAAAAAATTGAAAGTATAATCGTAGGAACAGATGCTGCATTTAAATTTGATGTAGATTGTGAAAATGAATATAAAGTAGTAGGTGAAAAGACAAATTATAAATCTGATGAAGAAGTTTTTGTCACTTCAACAGAATTGGATTTAGAATTGGATTTGACATTAAACCTTAAAGAAAATGAAGAATTTGTTGCTAAAAGCAATAAAATATATATTAAATTAGATCCGATATATTTTAATTATGATAAATATGATATTAGACCAGATGCAGAGTATGAATTGTGGAAAGTTATTAATATAATGACTAAGTACCCTGATTTAATTGTAGAAGGAGGATCTCATACTGATAGTAGAGGACGTGATGCTTATAATGAAACATTGTCGGCTAATAGAGCAAAATCAACAGTTAAGTATATAATTCAACACTCAGGAGGTGCTATTTCTTGGGATAGAATATCTGCCAGAGGATATGGCGAAGTACAACCTGTTAATAGATGTGTAAACGGAGTTAGATGTTCTGAATCAGAGCATCAACAAAACAGAAGAACAGAGTTTGTAATTAAAAACCCTGAAGTGTTAAATTTAAACTAATTATTACGTAAGCATTATTTAAGTGACTTTATTAAAAATGTTGTGTCTTAATATATAGGTTAGTTTTGGGAAACTTCTGAGATTGCTATTATTCAAAACTTTTTTACGAAGTTGATATTCCCAAAGAGAGTAGAGCATCCGCCAAGGCGGATGCTTTTTTTATTTTAAATATGTTAGTAATTTTTCTGGACCCTCTAAAACACTTTTTATAATTTGCAGCGTACCGTCTTTTTTTGTACTAGTATGCCATTTGATTAATGAAATGTTTAAATCAACTATTTCTATGCCTGTTATAGCCCTTGGATGCACACAACTACCATCATTAAAATAAGGTAAATCATTAGGTTTTGGAAATCTTGGACGATGCGTGTGTCCAGCAATTATCATTTGATTACCATTAGAAATAATCCACTTTTTTATGTTTCGTTCTACTTTTATTAGTTCTTTGTAGTTTTTAGCAGGACTTGTAGGGTCTTTTATTCCAAACACCTTCTGTAGTGGCTGCCAAAAAAAACGCACTAAAAACCTACTTAATTTCCATAATACGTAGTTAAAGAAGTCTGCTTGATGACCATGAATTAGTAAAATTTCTTTTTTTAAGCCTTTTACTTTTAAAATAATACTTTCTTCAACTTTTAAACCTTTTAGAAGTTCTTCTTTTTTTCCGGTATTAATATTAAAATAAGACCCTAAATATTTTTCAACTACCTTTGGTTTTCTATATACCATATCATGATTACCATAAATCATATGTAATCTACTTTCCTGATGATATTTTTTTAATAAATCGTAAATGTCTTTATAAGGCTCAAAAATATCTTTAAAATGATGGTTTTCCCACAATTCATCACCATCTCCTAATTCAAAATAGGTAAAATCATTATCAAAATAGGATTTTAATGCATGAATATAAATCTGTTTATTATGTGAAAAATCATCAGCATAACTATTATCACCTCGATGACAATCACTGAAAAAAATTAATTTTGAAGTATCATCAATTTTAACAATTTTTGCCTTTTTAAAAGCGCGTGTAAGTATTTGTTGAACCATAAAATTTATTTGAACGTGTCATCATTTTAACAAAAATAATCATTTTACTTACAAACGGGTCTTTTAAAAAGCCGATTGTGTCTAAATTTGATACAAATTTCTTAATTTCGCACACTAATTGATTAGTAAGCAAGTAATGAACAATAAATTCAAAGAATACAAAGGATTAAATCTTCCAAACATAGCAAAAGAAACACTTAATTTTTGGGAAGAAAATTCAATATTTGAAAAAAGTATCACATCACGTGAAGGAAATAAACCATTTGTTTTTTTTGAAGGTCCTCCTTCAGCAAATGGATTACCAGGAATTCATCATGTTATGGGACGTTCAATTAAAGATATTTTTTGTCGCTACAAAACACTGCAAGGTTATCAAGTAAAGCGAAAAGCAGGTTGGGACACACATGGTCTTCCAATTGAGTTAGGAGTAGAAAAAGAACTTGGAATTACGAAAGAAGATATCGGAAAAAAAATATCGATTGAACAATATAACGATGCTTGTAGAAAAGCCGTAATGCGATATACCGATGTGTGGGAAAACTTAACCAAGCAAATGGGACATTGGGTTGATATGAATGATCCTTATGTAACTTACCATTCAAAATACATGGAAACCGTTTGGTGGTTGTTAAAGCAAATTTATAATAAAAATTTACTTTATAAAGGCTATACTATTCAGCCATATTCACCAAAAGCAGGAACAGGATTGAGTTCACACGAAATCAATCAGCCTGGAGCGTATCAAGATGTTACCGACACAACAGTTGTTGCTCAATTTCTTGCGAAAAAAGAAACAATAACCAATTCATTTAAAAATGTAGAAGGTGATATTCACTTTTTAGCATGGACAACAACACCTTGGACACTTCCATCAAACACAGCCTTAACCGTTGGAAATAAAATAGAATATGTGTTGGTTAAAACATTTAATCAATACACATTTAAACCTGTAAATTTAATATTGGCAAAGTCGTTGGTTGGAAAACAATTCGGTAAAAAATATACACAAATTTCTGACGTTTCAGAATTATCAAATTATAAAGAAGGCGATAAAAAAATCCCATTTTTTATTGTTGATGAATGTAAAGGTGCAGAATTAGTTGGTGCCAAATACGAACAATTATTGCCTTATGCGTTACCGTATCAAAATCCAGAAAATGCATTTAGAGTTATTGCAGGAGATTTTGTAACGACCGAAGATGGTACAGGAATCGTACATACAGCCCCAACCTTTGGTGCCGATGATGCCTTGGTAGCAAAACAAGCAACACCTGAAGTTCCGCCAATGTTAGTATTAGATGAAAATGAAAATCCAGTTCCTTTGGTTAATTTACAAGGAAAATTTATTGATGGTTTAGGAGAATTTTCAGGAAAATATGTTAAAAACGAATATTATGCAGAAGGTGAAGCGCCAGAACGCTCTGTAGATGTAGAAATAGCAATCAAATTAAAAGAAGAAAACAAAGCATTTCATGTAGAAAAACACAAGCATAGTTATCCTCATTGTTGGCGTACTGATAAACCAATTTTGTATTATCCACTAGATTCTTGGTTTATTAAAGTAACCGAGAAACGCGATAGAATGCACGAGTTAAACACGCAAATTAACTGGAAACCAAAATCTACAGGAGAAGGACGTTTTGGAAATTGGTTAAAAAATGCGAACGACTGGAACCTCTCAAGATCGCGATATTGGGGAATTCCATTACCAATATGGAGAACCGAAGATGGTACTGAAGAACTAATGGTTGGATCTGTAGAAGAACTAAAAACCGAAATGCAACGTGCAATTGAGGTTGGTGTAATGGATAAAGATATTTATGCCGATTTTGAAGTTGGCAATATGAGTAAAGAAAACTATGACAAACTAGATTTACACAAAAACATTGTAGATCAGATTACGCTAGTTTCACCATCAGGAAAACCAATGAAACGCGAAGCAGATTTAATTGATGTTTGGTTCGACTCAGGTTCGATGCCGTATGCACAATGGCACTATCCGTTTGAAAACAAAGAATTAATTGACGACAATAAGTTCTTTCCTGCTGATTTTATTGCCGAAGGAGTAGATCAAACTCGTGGTTGGTTTTATACGCAACATGCAATCGGAACTTTAGTTTTCGATTCAATGGCATATAAAAACGTTGTATCTAACGGATTGGTTTTAGATAAAACTGGTAAAAAAATGTCAAAACGTTTAGGAAATGCTGTTGATCCGTTTGAAACGATGGATAAATACGGAGCAGATGCTACACGTTGGTATATGATTTCAAACGCCAATCCTTGGGATAATTTAAAATTTGATGTAGATGGTATTGATGAAGTTCGCCGTAAATTCTTCGGTACGCTTTATAATACATACTCATTCTTCTCATTATATGCCAATATTGACGGTTTTACCTATGCTGAAGATGATATTGATATTGAAAAAAGACCAGAAATTGATCGTTGGATTTTATCAGAATTAAATACATTAATACAACAAGTTGAAACCTATTTTGATGATTATGAACCAACCAAAGCAGCACGTGCAATTCAAGATTTTGTTACCGAAAACTTGAGTAACTGGTTTGTAAGATTAAGTAGAAGACGTTTTTGGAAAGGAGATTATCAACAAGATAAAATATCAGCATATCAAACGCTATATACGTGTATGTTAACCGTAGCAAAATTAGGTTCGCCTATTGCACCATTTTTTATGGATAATTTATATAAAGATTTATCCTCAGTAACTCTAAAAGGACAAGAATCTGTACATTTAGATTCGTTTCCTAAGGCAGACGTTTCATTAATAGATAAAGATTTGGAGCGCAAAATGCAAAAGGCACAAAAAATATCTTCAATGGTATTATCATTGCGTAAAAAAGAAATGATAAAGGTGCGCCAACCATTACAAAGAGTGATGATTCCTGTACTAGACAATCAAGATAGAGAAGATATATTGGCAATTCAAAACTTAATAATTTCAGAAGTAAATGTTAAAGAAATTGAATTGATTGACGATGCTTCTGATATACTTGTAAAAAATAT
Source organism: uncultured Lutibacter sp. (assembly GCA_947311835.1). Taxonomy (GTDB): domain Bacteria; phylum Bacteroidota; class Bacteroidia; order Flavobacteriales; family Flavobacteriaceae; genus Urechidicola. The sequence goes on from CAMZLV010000036.1 coordinate 17,282, forward strand.
CAAGCCTAATTTTAAAGTTTTAGGACCAAAATATGGTAAAGACATGCGATTGGTAGGTGCTGAAATTCAGAAGTTTACACAAGAAGAGATTAATACGATAGAAAAACAAGGCGAAATAAATATAAAAATTAATGATAATTTCGTAAAATTGTATATTGATGAAGTAGAGATATCAACACAAGACATTGAAGGTTGGTTAGTTGCAAATAATAATGGTTTGACAGTAGCGTTAGACATTACAATTACTGAAAACTTGCGTAAAGAAGGAAATGCAAGAGAGTTAATTAATAGAGTACAAAATCTTCGTAAAGATTCTGGTTTTGAGGTAACGGATAAAATCAAATTGAGTATTGAAAAGAATGAAGTTTTAGAAGCATCTGTAAAAGAAAACGAAACATATATTAAAAACGAAACCTTAACCAACGAATTGGTATTTGTAGATACCCTTAAAAACGGTATAGAAATTGCTTTTGATGATGTAGAAACAAAAATACAAATACAAAAAAATTAAAAACATGAAAACTTATTACTTAAAAATATGGATACTTTAAATAAATACTCAAAAAAAGATTTAGCAGAATTTAAAGATATAATTTTAGCTAAAATTGCACACGCTCAAGAAGATTTAGACCTACTAAAAGGTGCTTTTAAAAATGACAGGAACAATGGTACTGAAGATACATCACCTACATTTAAAGCATTTGAAGAAGGGTCAGAAACTATGAGTAAAGAGGCGAATGTGCAATTGGCAATTCGTCAAGAAAAATTTATTCGCGATTTAAATAATGCTTTATTAAGAATTGAAAACGGTACTTACGGAATTTGTAGAGTTACAGGAAAATTAATTCAAAAAGAACGTTTAAAATTAGTTCCACACGCAACTTTGAGCATAGAAGCGAAAAGGATGCAATCATAAATTAAAATCATTTGAAAAAAGCCATTTTTATTATTTTTACCGTCCTGTTGATAGATCAACTTGTAAAAATTTATATGAAAACCAATTTTTATTTAGGAGAAGAAATCAATATCTTAGGATTGGATTGGGCGAGAATTCGTTTTGTAGAAAACAACGGAATGGCTTGGGGAGTTGAGTTTGGAGGTAAAATAGGAAAACTATTTCTAACTCTCTTTAGATTGGTTGCCATTACAGGAATTGCATATTGGTTATACGCAACAGTAAAAGAAAAAGGACATCAGTTATTGGTATTTGCGATTGCGCTTATTTTTGCAGGAGCGCTTGGCAATATAATTGATTCTGTTTTGTACGGTGCAATTTTTGACTATTCATCACCAAATCAAATTGCCACTTTATTTGCAGAAAAACCTTATGGAACACTGTTTCATGGTCGAGTAGTAGATATGTTTTATTTTCCATTTATTGAAAACGGTACCTTTCCTTCTTGGATACCTTTTGTAGGAGGTAAAACATTCACTTTTTTCAACGCCATTTTTAACGTAGCAGATTTTGCTATTTCTTGTGGAGTCGGTATTCTATTAGTATTTAATAAACGAGTTGCTCTTCTTTCCAATACTTTTTGATACAAATTAGTAAATCTTCAAGGTGATTAATCTCTACGTGATCCATTATTACAACCTTGTACCATTTATTATTACCATCATGAGTTTCAGGAACTAAATCAAATTTTTCTTCTATTTTTTTTGATATTTTTTCCGATTTCATTGTAACAATATTCATCTTCGGATGACGGTAATAGTCAATTCCCATTTCATCTAAATGCTCACAAAACCAGTTTGTACGCATTAATAAAATATTAATTTTTTCAAACCAACGATGTGGACCATAACTAAATAAAATCATCCAAACAGCTAAAGCATTTGCTCCAGAACGGCTTCCGCAAAGCGTTAAATCCATTCCGTTTACATATTGTGCTTCTTTGGTTAGTACATTATTAATTAACCCTTTTCTTGATAAGAAAACTCCAGTTCCATAAGGTGCTTGTAACATTTTATGCGCATCAATAGTTATAGAGTCTATGTGTGGATTGCTAAAATCAATAGCTTGGCGCTCTTTGTTAAACGGATAAATAAATCCGCCGAAAGCACCATCAATATGAATTTTAAATTTCACTTCTAAATCAGACAAAACCTCAGCAAAAAGATCAGGATCATCAACCGATCCAAACATAGTAGTTGCCATGTTTGAAACAACAATAAAATACTTTTTCCCGTTGGTTTTAGCAATTTCAATATGATTTTTCAGTACAGTTTTATCTATTAATCTTGTTTCAAAATCAACAGGAATACTAATATTAGGAATACCAAGTAAATTTGAACCTTTAGGAATTGAATAATGCGTATCTTCTGATGAAATTATGGCAATTTCATCAAATGAAGCATTGTATGTGTTTTTAAAATAATTTCTATAAACCCAAAGTGCTTGAATATTAGCTTCAGTTCCTCCTGTAGCAATATAACCATCAAATTCGTTTGGTTTGGAGTTGAAAATATCAACAGCAAGTACATTTAAAACTTCCTTTTCTAACTCATGTGTTCCGCTAAAAGCGTGTTCTGAATCGCCAACAGTATGGCATCCAATATGATTTGGATTAGCAACAAATGCTTTTAATAATGGCGCATCTTTTAAAAAATGAGCATTGTCATAAAATACATTACCATCTAGTTTTGAAGCAGGATATCCTAATGAAATATCTGTAGAAAAATCTACGTTATTTTGTACGGCTTCATTTATTTTTTGTGCTAATTTTTCTGATGAATATTTTTTCCAAAACTGCATAATCTTCTTTTTTTTGCAAAATTAACACTTCTATTTGTATGAAAGGTTGTTTTTTTATAAATCTACACGAGTTAAATAAAAAACAACCTTTAAAGTCTAGTAGCGAAAACCGTACAACATCTTTTGTAGAACAACAATGTTAAATATCAGTAAAAAAACGGATCGTTACACTAATTTTATATAAATTCGTTGTATGCAAAATATTTCTTTAGTTATACAGATTAAAACACTTCCTACAAGTCCAGGAGTATATCAGTATTATGATAAAGATGAGGTTATTTTATATGTAGGAAAAGCCAAAAATTTAAAAAAACGAGTCGCATCTTATTTTAATAAAAACCATGAAAATGGTAAAACACGTGTACTTGTTAAAAAAATAGTTAGTATTAAGCACATTGTTGTTGATACAGAAACGGATGCGTTGTTACTTGAAAATAATTTGATAAAAAAGTACCAACCAAGATACAATGTAATGCTAAAGGATGATAAAACATATCCTTTTATTTGCATTAAAAAAGAACGCTTTCCACGTATTTTTTTAACACGAAGAGTTATAAAAGATGGTTCAGAATATTTTGGACCTTATACCTCTGTTAGAACTGCAAGAGCCTTGCTTGATTTGATAAAAGAATTGTACCAACTACGAACGTGCAATTTTTTTTTAAGTGAAAAGAATATAGAAAACAATAAATACAAAAAGTGTTTAGAATATCATATTGGTAATTGTAAAGCGCCTTGTGAAGGACTTCAAACAGCAGAAAATTATAGCGATGATATCAGTGCAATACGCCAAATAATTAAAGGCGATTTTAAAGAAGCACTACAAACATTTAAACAACTTATGCTTTTTTATGCTGATAAAATGGAGTACGAAGAAGCTCAAAAAATAAAAGATAAAATAGACAATTTAGCAAATTATCAAGTAAAATCAACTGTTGTAAATCCATCAATAACCAATGTTGATGTGTTTTCTATTATTTCAGATGAAAGTTATGGCTACGTAAATTTTTTTAAGATAATGAATGGATCTATTGTTCAATCACATACATCAGAAATAAAAAAGAAATTAGACGAAACTGACAAACAACTATTAGAATTAGCAATTGTAGAAATTCGCCAACGATTTCAATCGCAATCAAAAGAAATATATGTGCCTTTTAAGGTTGATTTGGGAGATAAACTGAAGATTGTAATTCCAAAATTAGGCGATAAAAAACGGATAGTAGATCTTTCGCTTCGCAATGCAAAATATTATAGACAAGAGCAGTTTAAACAGATAAAAATTGTAGATCCAGATAGACATATCAAAAGGATTATGACTCAGATGAAGAGAGACTTGCGCTTGGCTTCAGAACCTAGACATATTGAGTGTTTTGACAACTCAAATATTCAAGGCACGAATCCAGTTGCAGCATGTGTGGTTTTTAAAAATGGTAAACCAAGTAAGAAAGAGTATCGACATTTTAATATAAAAACTGTTGAAGGTCCTGATGATTTTGCATCTATGGAAGAGGTTGTTTATAGACGATATAAACGATTGTTAGACGAAAAACAGCCATTACCTCAATTAATCGTTATAGATGGAGGAAAAGGGCAATTATCATCAGCATTAAAGAGTTTAGACAACTTAGGTTTGCGACATAAAATTGCAATTATTGGTATTGCCAAACGTTTGGAAGAAATATATTATCCAAATGATCCAATTCCGTTATATTTAGATAAAAAATCTGAATCGCTAAAAATAATTCAACAATTGCGAAATGAAGCACATCGTTTTGGAATAACACATCATAGAAACAAACGAAGTAAAGCGGCAATTCATACCGAATTAGAAGAAATAGAAGGAATAGGAAAGCAAACAATTGTTACATTATTGCAACATTTTCGTTCTACTAAAAGAGTTATTGCTGCTACAAAAGAAGAATTGGTTGAAATTATTGGACAATCTCGCGCAACTAAATTGTATAATTATTATCATACTAAGTAAGATAAATATAATATAAAAGAATAGCCATATCATCTAAATAAAAAGATTAAAACGAAATGAATAAATTGCTAACTATTTTATTGTTTTTAACTGTTTTTTCAGTTTTTTCACAAGAACAAAGACCTATAAAAAAAGATTTGAAAGTTGGCTTGGTACTTTCAGGAGGAGGAGCCAAAGGTTTTGCACATATTGGTATTTTAAAAAAATTAGAACAAGCAGGAGTAAGAGTAGATTATATTGGAGGCACGAGTATGGGCGCAATTATTGGCGCTATGTATGCCTCAGGATATAGCGCTGTTGAAATAGATTCACTTATAAGAAAGTTGGATTTTTATAAGATCATGCAAGATAATATTCCTAGAAAGTCAAAACCTTTTTATGAGAAAAAAAGTGGTGAAAAATATGCACTTACATTTCCTGTAACCAATGGTACAGTTGGTCTGCCAAAAGCAATATCTAAAGGACAAAATATATTAAACCTAACTTCAGAACTCCTTCGTCATGTTGATACAATAACTGATTTTAAAAAACTTCCAATTCCGTTTTTTTGTATTGCAACTGATATTGAAAATGGTGATGAGGTGATTTTAGATAAAGGTTTTTTGCCAAAAGCAGTTCAAGCAAGTGGCGCTTTTCCTACGCTTTTAGAACCTGTTGAAATAAATGGACGCTTATTGATAGATGGAGGCGTTGTAAATAATTTTCCAGTAGAATTGGTAAAAAAAATGGGTGCCGATATTATTATTGGAGTAGATTTAAGAGAAAATTATGATGATAGAGAAGGCTTAGATTCGGCTGTTAAAATAATCAATCAAATTATAAGTTTTCAAATGTATGAACATTATGATGATAAAATAAAACAAACAAATGTTTATATTAGACCAAATATTAAAGGTTATCAAGTAACTAGTTTTGATAAACTTGATGAAATTGTTAAAATAGGAGAAGATTCAGGAATTGAATACTATGAACGGTTTTTAGAAATAGCCAAACAACAAACTGTGAAAAGAAAACCTTTTAAAAGAAAAGAAATAGCAAAAGAATTTACTATTAAAGCAATAGATATTCAAGGGAATAGAGATTATACACGAACCTATGTAAAAGGAAAAATGAAGATTAATAATGGAGATAAAATTAGTTATGCTGATTTGTCTGAAGGAATAAATAACCTTTCTGCAACAGGAAATTTTTCTAGCATACAGTATGAAGTAGAAGATGTATTTAATTCTGATGAAAGTATTATTCGTTTAAAGTTAAAACAAAATGATATTACTACATATGTAAAACTTTCACCACATTATGACAATCTTTATAAAACAGGTGTGTTAGCGAATGTAACCTCTAAGCATGTTTTTACGAAAAATGATGTGTTTTCAGCAGATTTAATTTTAGGTGATAATCTTCGTTATAATTTAGATTATTTTATTGATAACGGTTCTTATTGGAGTTTTGGATTAAAATCAAGATACAACAATTTTAATTCAGATGTTCATATTGATGGACTTAATATAAACGAAGTAAATTTAAATTATATTGATTTCACAAATCAACTGTACTTTCAAACAGTTTTTAATAGGAAATTTGCTTTAGGTGTAGGTGCAGAGTACAAGCGAATCAATGCATATACCAAAACACTAATTACCAATGCTAATGATGGGAAAACATATTTTGATAAAACAGATTATTACAACGCAATTTCTTATATACAATTTGATACGTATGACAAAAAATATTTTCAAAAAGAAGGAGCGCTCATAGATATTGATTTTAGATGGTATCTATTTTCATCTGATTATAATAACAATTTTAACACCTTTTCTCAGCTAAGAGGTAAATTAGGTTACGCACACACTTTTTTCGATAAATTAACAACGCATTTTACCTCAGAAGCAGGTATTACGATAGGAGTGAACAATAATTTTGTGCTAGATTATCATTTAGGAGGATATGGTGAAAATTACATCAACACTTTTATACCATTTTACGGCTATAAATTTGCTGAATTAACAAGTAGTTCTTTTTTAAAATCTACTATAAAATTGCGATACGAAGTCTTAACAAACCATTATTTAATGTCCAATTTAAGTGTAGCACGAAACGATGCTAATTTATTTAATAACGGACAAATTTTTGAAAATACTAAATTCGGATATGGTGTTGGCTACGGATTCGATTCTTTTCTTGGTCCTATAGAACTCAATTATACGCATTCTCCAGACACCAAAAATAGTTTTTGGTATTTTAATTTAGGGTATTGGTTTTAATAAAAAAATCCCAATTGCATCGCAATTGGGATTTTTACTTCTTTGATATTGTGTAATGCCTTACTCTTTATCTTTTTGTCTAACAAAACGATATTGTAAGTATTGGTAAGCATCACGAGGCAAAATTTTGATCCACTTTTTGTACTTTAAAAACCATCTAAACTGTATAGATGGATAACCTTGTTTAAGGTATGCTGCTATAAAAGGGTGCGCATTTAAAGTCACCTTTTTATAATTTTTATAACTCACTATTTTATCTAGTTCGTTTTCAATTTTTTCAATCAATACTATTGGCGCTTCTACTTCTCCGTTTTTGCTTGGGTTTGGCTCTCTTGTTTTAATAACCATTTCTGGTCGTACTCTTTGTCGAGTTATTTGAACCAATCCAAATTTACTTGGAGGTAAAATTTTGTGCTTTGTACGATCAAAAGCCATTTCTTTTCTAAGATGATCATAGAGTTTTTGTCTATCTTCAGCCTTATGCATATCTATAAAATCAACAACTATAATTCCTCCCATATCACGCAATTGTAATTGACGAGCAACTTCTGTAGCTGAAATCATATTTACTTCAAGGGCAGTGTCCGACTGCGATTTAGCTTTGTTAGAACGATTACCGCTATTTACATCAATTACATGTAATGCTTCGGTATGTTCAATTACTAAATAAGCTCCTTTGCTTATAGAAACAGTTCTTCCAAATGATGTTTTTATTTGGCGTTCTATTCCATACTTTTCAAAAATAGGAATAGCTGATTTATGAACTTTTACAATTGATTCTTTTTCTGGCGCTATTTCTCTGATATAATCTTTTATTTCTTCGGCTAGCGCTATATCATCAACAATAATATTGGTGAATGAATCATTAAATACATCTCTTAGTATTGATGATGCTCTGTTTAATTCACTTAAAACTTTTGTAGGTGTTTTTGAGTGCTTTATTTGTTTGCACATAGACACCCATCTTTCTAATGAATTTTGTAAATCTCGATCTAAATCTGCTACTTTTTTGTTTTGAGCAACAGTTCTTACAATAACTCCAAAATTCTTAGGTTTAATGCTTTTCATTAAACGTTTTAGTCTATCTTTTTCTTTTGGATCATCAATTTTTTGTGATACAGAAATTCGATTAGAAAAAGGAACTAAAACTAAATATCTACCAGCAATTGAAAGCTCGGCATTTAGGCGAGGTCCTTTGGTAGATATTGGTTCTTTTACAATTTGAACCAATAAATCTTGTCCTGTTTTAAGTACATCATTAATATTTCCATTTTTGTCAATATCTTTTTCAAATTGGAAATTTTTTAAAGTGAAATCTTTTTGTTTGCCTGTGTTTACTCCTTTAATGAATTTTGATAAAGATAACAATTGTACACCTAAATCATGATAATGTAAAAAGCCGTCTTTTTGATAGCCAACATTTACAAATGCAGCGTTTAATCCATTTAGTGTTTTTCCTATTTTAGCAAGAAAAACATCTCCAACGGATATTTTATTATCGTTTGTTTCCTTATTTAATTCAATAAGTTTACCATCCTTTAATAAGGCAAAATCAATATCAGAGGAACCGGATCTTATTATGAGTTCTGTTTTCACTCTGAATTTGTTTTAAATTTACACAACTTTAATAAAGTCATATAAATTGGTTAATAATTTTCACAGGTTTTAACCTGTAGAAATCATACAATTAAGTATAATTTCATTTTCAAAGAACGTTTGTTTTTTTTAAAAGAAAAAGTAAGATAATCTTACTTTTTCTTTTTGTGTCTGTTAGCTCTTGCTCTCTTTTTTCGCTTGTGCGTTGAGATTTTAGCTCTTTTTCTTTTTTTACCGCTTGGCATAATTAATAAGTGTTTTTAATGGTTATGCTGTAATTATTTAACAGCTACTTTTTTCTTTACTCCTTCAACAAAAACCTTTGCAGGTTTAAATGCTGGAATATTGTGCGCAGGAATTTTGATAGTCGTATTTTTAGAAATGTTTCTTCCAGTTTTTTCAGCTCTCTTCTTGATGATAAAACTCCCGAATCCTCTCAAATATACATTTTCTCCACTCTCTAAAGCGTTTTTCACATTTTCCATAAATGCTTCAACAGTTGCTAATACGTCTCCTTTTTCAATGCCAGATTTTTCCGAAATACTTGATACAATTTCTGCTTTTGTCATTTTAATATGATTTTTTAGGGTTCTTAAAAATTAAGAGTGCAAATATATGTATAATAAATTCAACTTCAAAAGGTTGAAAGGTTAAAATTTTAAAGTTAAAATCTATCATTAAAAGATTTTAAATTAATGTACTTTCGCGAAATACTTTTATAGAATGATTTTTTCTAATACACTTATAAACTGGTATTTACATAACAAAAGAGATTTGCCATGGCGTAAAACGGTCAATCCTTATTATATATGGTTGTCAGAAATTATTTTACAACAAACAAGAGTTGATCAAGGTAAAGACTACTATTTTAAGTTTGTTGAGCGCTATCCAACAGTATATGATCTTGCGAAAGCGACTGAAATTGATATATTGAATCTATGGCAAGGGTTAGGCTATTATTCTAGAGCACGAAACCTGCATTATTCAGCCAATTATATTGTAAATCAATTAAATGGTAATTTTCCATCTACTTATAATGATATTATCAAATTAAAAGGAGTTGGTGATTATACGGCTTCTGCAATTGCTTCAATTTGTTTTGGTGAGGTTACGGCAGTAGTAGATGGCAATGTATATAGAGTATTAGCGCGTTTTTTTGGTGTAAGTATTGCTATAAATTCATCCGAAGGAAAAAAATATTTTAAGAATTTGGCGCAAGAACTTATTGATAGTGATAAACCTGCAGCACATAACCAAGCTATTATGGAATTTGGTGCGCGTATGTGTAAGCCACAAAAACCTAATTGCGAAAAATGTCCTTTAAATGATAAGTGTGTTGCATTACAACAAAATCTAGTTAGTAGTTTACCTTATAAAGATAAAAAAGCAAAAATCAAAAAGCGCTATTTTAATTATTTAGTGCCTATTACACCAGATTTTTATACACTATTAATTAAAAGAGAAGGCAAAGGTATATGGCAAAATTTATATGAATTTCCTATAATAGTATCTGATAGCACTATTGATGAGGATGCTGTTTTAAATCATCCTATTTTTAAAAAATTATTTACTCAAAAAAGGTTAAGTATTCAACTTTTCAACAAACAAGAAATAGTTCACAAACTATCTCATCAACACTTATATACACGGTTTTGGATTGTAAAATTGCCAAAATGTGATAAATTTACAACTAAATGGAACTGTATTAGTGATTTTCCTGTACCAATATTAATACATAAATTTGTAGAAGATTTAGAGCAAACCGATTTTTTTAGTACTTTTGAATTAAAATAATAAATTATGGCAGGAACGTTAAATAAAGTAATGCTAATTGGTCACTTAGGTGATGAGGTAAAGATGCATTATTTTGATGATAAAAACTCAATAGGACGTTTTCCTCTTGCAACTAACGAAACTTTTACAAACAAGCAAACTGGAGAGAGAATCACCAATACAGAATGGCATAATATAGTAGTACGAAATAAATTAGCAGAAATATGTGAGAAATATTTGTCAAAAGGAGATAAAGTTTATTGTGAAGGACGGATTAAAACACGCCAATGGGAAGCAGAAGGCGGAGTAAAACGCTATACTACCGAAATTCATATTATAGATATGACTTTTTTAACAACCAAACGCTCGTTAGATGCTAATTCAACAACACATGCAAGTGAAAACGAAACAACTCCAAAATCAACCGAATCAAAAGAAGATTTGCCATTTTAAGTTTAACCAAACACATTACTAATTGGATCCAGAACCCTCATTATTTATATTTATATCAGTCGCTTTATTTAGCAAAATATTTTTTTTAAGATTTGTTATTTTACTAGTCTTACTTGTTTCTTCTGCGTTTATTTCAGGAACAGAAGTTGCTTTTTTCTCACTTTCTCAAACCGATTTAGATGAAGCATTAGAATCAAAAAATAAAAACCAACAACTTGTTGTAAAACTATTAGAAAAGCCAAAAAAACTATTAGCAACCATTTTGATTTCTAATAATTTTATCAATATTTTAATTGTTTTAGTATTTGCTTTTATAGGTCAAGAATTATTTGCTACAATTCAAAATAGTTATTTAAGATTTTCAATAGAAGTTGGATTAGTTACTTTTTTAATACTTCTTTTTGGTGAAGTGCTTCCTAAAGTATATGCTACAAGAAATTCAATGAAATTTGCTTTGTTAATGGTTGTTCCAATCAATGTTTTAAATACATTGCTATCACCTTTAAGTAATATTTTGACTAGTCTAACAGGTATTATTGAAAAAAAACTAGGGCAAAAAAAATCAAATTTTTCAGTAGAAAAATTATCTAGAGCCTTAGAGTTAACATCTGATGATGCAACTACAGATGATGAACAAAAAATATTAGAAGGAATTGTAAAGTTTGGTTATACTGAAACAGTACAGATAATGAAGCCTCGAATTGATGTTTTTGCTATTTCTGACGACCAAACGTATGACAATGTTGTTGCGCAAATTGTAGAAAAAGGCTTTTCTAGAAACCCAATATATCATGAAAATATTGATGAAATAATAGGGGTTTTATATGCCAAAGATTTGTTGCCACATCTAAATAAAAAAGATTTTAAATGGCAAAAGTTGATTAGAAAAGCATTTTTTGTTCCAGAAAATAAAAAATTAGATGATTTGTTAAAAGAATTTCAAGAAAAGAAAATTCACTTAGCAATTGTAGTTGATGAATATGGAGGAACTAGCGGAATTGTAACTTTAGAAGATATAATTGAAGAAATTGTTGGAGATATTTCAGATGAATTTGATGATGAAGATTTAGCATATTCTAAAATTGACAATAACAATTACATATTTGACGCTAAAACATCTATAAAAGATTTTTCAAAAGTAATAGATATAGATGTAGAACTATTTGATGATGTTAAAGGAGAATCGGAAACCATTGCAGGTCTTATTCTAGAAATTTCTGGAAAATTTCCTAAAAAGAATGAAAAAATAAAGTTTAAAAACGTAACTTTTAAAGTTGAGCAGCTAGATAAACGAAGATTGAAACAAGTTAAAATAACTATTAAAAATAAAAAAAAGGATGAAAATTAATTCACTATTATTTATTTCAGTAGCATTGTTTTTTTTGTCGTGTTCCGATGATGTGCTTCCAAAACCAAAAGCTTTTTTAAGATTAGAGTATCCTACAAATTCTTACCAAAAAATAGAAAGTGATTGTCCGTATTCATTTCAAATAGCAAAAGGCGCTACTGCTGTATTAGAACCAAATTGTTGGATGAAAATTAAATATCCAAAATTGAAAGCAACAATACATATTACCTATAGAAAAGTAGATAATAATCTTAATGCAGTTTTAAAAGAAGTTGAAAAATTAACGTATGAACATACTGTAAAAGCCGATGCTATTAATGCGCCAAAATTATATGAAAACAAACTTAAGAAAGTATATGGAAGCATGATTCATATTGAAGGAGATGTAGCGTCTAACGTGCAATTTCACGTTACTGATAGTGTTAAAAATGTATTATATGGAGCGCTTTATTTTAAAGTCAAGCCAAATTATGACTCTATTCTTCCTGCAATTAAATATGTAGAAAAAGATATTAAAAACTTGATGGAAACTATAGAATGGAACAACAATTAAACAAGTACAAATACACTAAAACAATACGAATTTGGTTAATTATCGGCTTGGTAATGCTTATTGGTCAAGTGATACTTGGTGGAATTACACGTTTAACAGGTTCAGGTCTTTCAATAACACGTTGGGATATAGTCAGTGGCGTAATACCTCCATTAAATACTGCTCAATGGAATGATGCTTTTGATTTATATAAACAAACTCCTCAGTACCATAAAATCAATGCTCATTTTGAATTAAGTGACTTTAAATTCATCTTTTTTTGGGAGTTTTTTCATCGTCTTTGGGTGAGAATACTTGGCTTTATTTTTCTAATACCTTTTGTAATTTTTCTCTTTCGAAAAAAAATAGATTTTTATCTAATCAAAAGATTGTTTTTAGTGATATTTTTTACTGCGCTAACAGCCTCAGCAGGATGGATTATGGTTAAAAGCGGTTTAGTGAACAGACCTTGGGTAAATGCGTATAAACTTAGTTTACATTTTATTTTAGCGATGCTAAGCGTTGGAGCAATGGTTAAAACGGTTGCAGACGCTTACTCGTATAGTACTCAAAAAACGAAAAATCACAGCAAATTAGTTGCTATTGTACTTGCAGTTACATTTGTTCAATTAATTTTTGCTGGATTAATGTCGGGAATGAAAGCAGGAGTTTATTTCCCTACTTGGCCAGACATGAATGGTACATTTGTACCAAACGTTTTGTTAGATTCTAATAATTGGACACTACATAATTTAACCAATTATGATACATTTACCTTTGCAGTTGCTTTGGTACAATTTACGCATCGTTTCTTTGCTTATTTACTACTTATTTTAGTTGCCTATATGTTTTTAAAAACAGAAAAAAGTGTTTCTAAATTAAGTAAAAAATGGTTGCAAATTGTTTTAACTTTACTTCTTTTTCAAATTTCATTAGGTGTATTGGTCCTGCTAAATATTGGTTCGGGAATACCATTATTATACGGCTCTTTACATCAATTGTTTGGTGTGTTGTTTTTTATGAGTTTACTGTTTTTATTTTTCTCTTTACGAAAAATAAAGGCATAAAAAAAAGCTGTCTTTTCAGACAGCCTTTTTTTATTTGAACTAAATAAAATTATTTAATTGCTTTTTTTACAGCATCAGCAGCTTTTACAGCGTCTTTTACATCAGCACCAGCTTTTTTAGCAGCGCATTTTGCTTTGCATTCTGCTTTTTTAGCTGCACATTTAGGACAGTCTTTTGTAGTACATTCAGGACTACATTTAGCATCACATTTTTTGTCATCGCATTTAGCACCTGCTTTACAACCGTCTTTTTTACAGTTTTCGTCACATTTGTGAGCAGTCATTTCAGCAGCTTTATCAGCAACTTCTCCTGCTTTGTCAGCAACAGTTTCTACAGCATCACCTGCTTTGTCAGCAGCTACTTCAACACCGTCTTTTACAGCGTCAACACCTTTTTTTGCATCTTTACATGATACAGCAATTACACTAATGAATGCAATTGTTAAAATACCTTTTAATAATTTCATAATATGGGTTTAATTTTAGTTAATAATAATTCGCAAATATAGCGTAATAATACGTTTATTTGTAAGATTATTAGAAAAAAATTATAAATACCATTAATTAATTACCTTTACATCAGTAACTTTGTATAAATCACCTCCTGCAATTCCGTTAATATTCGTTGTGATTTCTTCTGATGAAATTTTATTTTTGTCATAGGTAAAATATCCTTTTTTCTTTTCAAAATCCACTTTTGATTCGGTTACACCCTCTAGTTTGTATACTTTCGATTGAATAAGTCTGGCGCATCCTATTTCACAGGTCATACCTTCAATAGTCACTTCTATGTTATGGATGTCTTCTTTTTTTTGTTTTTGGCAAGATATTGTTGTTAACAAGAGGAATGTTGCTAGTACTATATAAATTATTTTTTTCATTTGAAATGTTTTTTTGTTTAACAAATTTACGAAGAATACTATCGCTTTCCGAAAAATTGTTTCACTTTTGTGCTAACTAAACTAATACAAATGAACTCTAGTCAAAAAAAATGGTTCTATCTAATTGTTCTTTCTCTTATTTGGGGAAGTTCTTTTATCTTAATTAAAAAAGGATTGATTGGACTTTCGCCAACACAATTAGGCGCACTGCGAATACTTTTTACAGGTGTGTTTTTATTGCTTGTAGGCTTTTATAGTTTAAAAACCATTGCTGTCAAAAATTGGAAATGGATTGTAATTTCAGGGCTTTTAGGAACTTTTTTTCCTGCTTTTTTGTTTGCTTTTGCTGAAACGGAAGTTGATAGTGCCATTGCTTCTATGTTAAATTCGCTTGTGCCGTTAAATACTGTTTTATTTGGACTTGCAATTTTCAAAATCACATCAACCAATCGTCAAATTATTGGAGTCATTATTGGTTTTATAGGTACAGGATTATTAATTGCCAATGGAGCACATTTAAATCCGCACCAAAACTATTTATATGCAGGTTTTATTATAATCGCAACCGTTATGTATGCTGTTAATGTAAATATCATTAAAAAGTATTTGAAAGAAGAGTCTGCAATTGCTATTGCAACAGGTAATTTTGTTGCTATTATGATTCCTTCTTTTATAATTTTAATGTTTACTAATTTTTTTTCTGAATCTATTTATACGAATGAAGATGTTCAATTATCCTTGTTCTACATTGTTGTTTTGTCTTTATTTGGTACTGCAATTGCAAAAGTTATGTTTAACAAACTGGTTCATATAGCTTCGCCTGTATTTGCTTCTTCTGTTACTTATTTAATGCCTTTGGTTGCTGTTTTATGGGGAGTTTTAGATGGTGAAAAGATAAGTTTTATGCAGTTAATTGGCGCGACAATTATTCTTTTTGGAGTCTATTTAGCTAATCGAAAATAATAGCAAAAAGACAGTCTGTTAAATGTCATTCTGAATGAAATGAAGAATCTTAGTAAATGATAATTAATGTATTATCAAATAATTGAGATTTTTTGACTGCGCTCAAAATGACATAAAAAACTAATTTTAAGACTGCCTTTTTTTTATAATAATTATATTTTTTTACTCAAAATCAGCGTCTGAAAGACCTTCATTTATTTTTATTTCAGTAGTTTTAAATTCTAAAGTCATTGGTCCCATAGCCATTTTCATTAAGTGAGGGAATTTTACACCATTAACTTCTTTATAATCTGAAAACTCAAAAGTTTGTGTTATTTCTTTTCCTCCAGGACCTTTAGAGGTTTTAGAACCTTGCGTTTTTAGTCCACTAGCAACATTGAAATACATTGTAGCTCCATCAGCTGTTTTGATTACGTAATTTTCTTCTCCATTAACTAGTTCGATACCTGTAAGTTTACCAGTTTTAACAAGTGCTAATTCTTCAAAAGGAGCAGTTCCTTTCTGAGCAAGTTCAAGTTCTATTCCTTCTATAGGAGTTTTTCTTCCTTGAGATTCTGAATAACCAGTACTTCCATTAAAAATAGATTTGTTTAGAACCATTCCGCCCATTCCAAGTAAAATAGCCGTTTTATTTGGTGCCATAAGTTTCAATGTCATGTCTAATACACGCCCTTGCATACTTGCCTGTGAAGTTTGTAGAACTGAAGTTATAGCCTTAACTTTATCTTTTCCTCCAATTGCCTTAACATAAGCATCAATAACAGTTTGTGTCGTTACGCCTTTTGGTATTGGTTTTGTTAATTCTGGTTTTTCGGTTGGGTTGCCATAAATATCAAAATAATTGATTTTATAAGGCAATTTTTCTAAATTTGGAAGTACATCAATTGCTTTTCCAACTATCAAAATTCTAGCGTTATCTTCGCTAAAATACTTGTTTGCAACGCGTTTTATGTCTTCAATTGTTACTGCGTTTATTTTTTGTAAATAGGTTTTGTAGAAATCTTCAGGTAAATTATTTGTCTTAATATTTAAAGCATAATTCGCAATAGTTTTAGGTTTCTCTAAAGCCATTACAAATTTACCAACATAACCTGCTTTTACATTTGCTAAGTTTTTTTCGGTTACGTTTTCAGTTCGTATTCTATGAATTTCTTTCATAGTTTCTATAACAGTACTGTCAGTAACCATGTTTCTAACACTTGCACGAGTTCTAAACATAGATGCGTATTTGTCATCGTTAATTGCTGATCTTGCACCATAAGTATAACCATGTGCTTCACGTAAATTCATGTTTAAATAAGAATTAAAATCGCCTCCTAATATTTGGTTAGCAACTAAGAGCGCATGATAATCTGGATCAGACATCTCAAGTTGTGTAGTGCTTAATACTGCAACTTCTGATTGTACAGCATTTGGCATATTTACAAAATTAATTTCCGTTTGCGCAACGTTAGTAGGTTTTTCAAAATTAGGTGCTGTAAGCGTTCCTTTTTTCCATTTTTTAAAATTCTTTTTAACTAATTTTTTTGCTTCTTTTAGTGTAATATCACCAACAATAACTAAGTATGCATTGTTTGGTTTAAAATTAGTATTGTAATAATTTTTTACATCTTCTAAAGTAATATTTTTTAACGTTTCTTTAGTTGTTACTTCTCCATAAGGATGATTTTTACCATAACCTAAAGCTTTTCTCACTTGACTAGCAATGACAGAAACACTTTTTTCTCCAGATTTTATTCCGTCTAATGTTTGATTGATTTTTTTATCAAAATCTTCTTGTGTAAATAATGGATTTAGCGCTGCATCTGCCATTAGGTTAAATACTTTCGGAAAGTATTTAGATAATGATTTAGCGCTAGCACCTGAACTGTACACGCTCACTCTTGCGCCTAAATAGTCAACTTCTTCATCAAATTTTTCTTTTGATATGTTTGTGGTTCCATTTCCTAAAACACCACTTGTTATGCCACTCAAACCTGCTTTTTCTCCTTCGGATATTGGAGCGTTATCAATTAATAATTGAGCCGAAACTCTAGGTAATTTATGGTTTTCTACAACCAACACTTGCAGTCCGTTTTTTAATGTAAACGTTTGAGGGTTTTTTAGATTAATTTTTGGCGCAGGTCCTGGTTTTGGCTGAACGCTTCTATCTACTTGTGCTTGCGTACTGATGATTGTAAATACGAAAGCAACTAATATTATTATATTTTTTTTCATGGTCTTAATTATTTTTTGCTTCTTCTTTTTTAGGAAGATAATTCAAAATCATTCTTTGATTAGGGTTTAAATATTTATTTGCAACGGCTTTAATTTCTTCTCTTGTAATAGAGTTGTAGATATCAAGTTCGTTATTTATAAGGTTGATGTCGCCATAAAGCATATAGTAACTTGCTAAAGAATGCGCAATTCCTTCAACACTACTATTAGAATTTACAAATTGATTTAAAAATTTGTTTTTTAATTTTTGCATTTCTTTTTCAGAAATTAATTCGGTTTGAATTTTTACAATTTCTTCATCAATGTCTTTTTGTAAGGTGTCTAATGTAGTTTCTCCTAAAGGAAGTGCATATAAAATATATAAACCGTAATCTTCTTCTGATAAATTAATTGCTCCAACTTGTAGCGAATTCTTTTTAGTATCTACCATTTTTTTAAATAATCTAGAACTTTTACCATCGCTTAAAACAGTAGAAATCATATCTAACACATACGCATCTCTAGTTTTCATAGAAGGTGTTCTAAATGCATTTAATAACATTGGTAATTGAATATTTGGGTCGTGATATTCTGCAGTAAACGCTTCAGTTATGTCATCCTCAGTAAATGTTTTACGTTCAATTGGTTCTTTTCTAGGAATGTCGCTATAGTATTTGTTTACTAGTTTTTTAGTTTCGGCAATGTTTATATCACCAGCAACAACTAAAACAGCATTATTAGGGATGTAAAATTTCTTATTAAATGCTTGAAATTCTTCTAAAGTTGCAGCGTCTAAATGCTCCATAGAGCCTATTGTTGCCCATCTGTAAGGGTGTTTTTTAAACATTCCTTTTTTAATTTCTGCAAGAATATTACCATAAGGAGAATTGTCAACTCGTAATCGTTTTTCTTCTTTCACAACTTCGTTTTGAGTATCAACACCAATTTGGTTTATTACAGGATGTAGCATACGCTCAGCTTCCATCCAAAGTCCTAATTCAAGGTTGTTAGAAGGGAATACTTCGTAATAGTATGTTCTGTCGTCATTTGTATTTGCGTTGTTTTTTCCACCATTAGAAGAAACGATTTCAAACCATTTTCCGCGTTCAATATTTTCTGTTCCTTCAAATAAAAGATGTTCAAAGAAGTGTGCAAAACCTGTTCTTTCAGGATTTTCATCTTTTGCACCAACATGGTACATTACTGCAGTTGTGACAACAGGAGCCGTATTATCTTGATGTAAAATAACGTGTAAACCGTTTTCTAAATCAAATTCTTCAAAGTTTACTTTTTGTGCCATAACCGTACTAGTTATAAAGACGCAAAAAAGTAGTAGGATGCTTTTTTTCATGTTTAATTGTTTAAATTTTTTTTTGCTATAAAGTTACTAATTTATTTGACGATATTAAGTGAATATTGTTACAGTTTTGTTAAAAAAAATTAATTTACTTTTGACAAGTTAAACTTATTAATGATATAAGTATAGCGTTAAAGTTAGTGCGCGTGAATTTTTTACGCTTACTATTTTATTCTATCAAAAATAATCTGTATATTTGCACTCATTTTTAACAAAGCGAAATTAAATTTAATCGTATGTATGCAATTGTAGAGATAGCAGGGCAGCAATTTAAAGTAGCAAAAGATCAAAAGGTATTTGTTCACCGTTTGCAAGGTAAAGAAGGTTCAAAAGTAACATTTGACAACGTTCTTTTATTAGACAACGGAACAGTAACTATTGGCGCCCCAGCTATAGAAGGAGCAGCAGTGACTGCCAAAATCTTAAGTCATCTAAAAGGTGATAAAGTTATCGTTTTCAAAAAGAAACGTAGAAAAGGATTCAGAAAAAAGAACGGACATCGTCAATCTTTTACTGAAATTCAAATTGAAAGTATTGCCGCTTCAGGAGCAAAAAAAGCAACTTCTAAAAAAGAAGAAGCAAAACCAAAAGCAGCAAAGAAAACAACTCCAAAAAAAGAAACTGTAAAAAAAGTGGTTGCACCTAAAAAAGCAACTTCTACTAAAGCAGATGATTTAAAGAAAGTTGAAGGTATTGGACCAAAAATTGCAGAAATTTTTAACAATGCTGGAATAATGACTTTTGCTGATCTTGCAGGAACAAGTGTTGAAAAATTAAAAGAAATTTTAGTTGCAGCAGGTTCAAGATATGCATCTAAAAATCCTGGTTCATGGCCAAAACAAGCAAAAATGGCTGCTGACGGAAAATGGGATGAATTAAAAGTATGGCAAGACAATACTAAAGGAGGAATAGAAAAATAATTACTAATTAAAGCGAAATAAAATGGCACATAAAAAAGGTGTAGGTAGTTCGAAAAATGGTAGAGAATCAGAATCGAAACGATTAGGAGTTAAAATTTTTGGAGGACAAGTTGCAATTGCAGGTAATATTATTGTTCGTCAAAGAGGTACTGCGCACAATCCAGGTGAAAATGTATATATGGGAAAAGACCATACATTACACGCTAAAGTTGATGGAATGGTAAAATTCCAAAAGAAAAGAAATAACAAATCATACGTTTCTATAGTACCTTTCGAGGCTTAAGAAATTAATTGATATAAAGTTTAACTCCCAAATGAAAGTTTGGGAGTTTTTTTGTGCCATTTTGTTATCTTTGTGCTTAATGAGGGTTTTATACAATATCACAATTTATATTGTTCGATTTTTTCTTCGGATAATAGCACTTTTCAACAACAAAATAAGATTTTTTGTTAATGGAAGAAAAGAGTCGTTCGGTAAGATAGAAAATACGATAAAACCTACTGATAAAACCATTTGGATACATTGTGCTTCGTTGGGAGAATTTGAACAAGGGCGACCAATTATAGAAAAATTAAGAGCAAAATACCATAATCATAAAATTGTTTTAACTTTTTTTTCTCCTTCAGGATATGAAGTTAGAAAAGAGTATGATGAAGTTGATGTTGTGTGTTATTTGCCTTTAGACACAATATTAAATGCAAAAACATTCATCAAATTAGTACATCCTAAAATGGCAATATTTGTCAAATATGAGTTTTGGCCATCTATTTTAAATGAATTACAAAAAAACAAAGTAGAAACGATTTTAATTTCTGGAATTTTCAGAAAAAACCAAGTATTTTTTAAGTCATTTGGAGGATGGATGCGAAAATCACTTCTAACATTTACCCATTTTTTTGTGCAAGATGAGAAATCTCAAAAATTATTAAAATCTATCGGTTTTGATAATGCTACTGTTAGTGGAGATACACGTTTTGATCGTGTGTTTGAAATAACAAAACAAGACAATTCGCTAAAATTTATTAAAGATTTTATTCAAGGTAAACCTACAATTGTTGCTGGAAGTACATGGAAAGAAGATGAAAAATTACTGATAAATTATATAAATACTAAATTAACTTCTGAAGAAAAATTTATTATTGCGCCTCATAATATAAATCCAAATGAGATTAAAGCACTAAAAAATTCTATCACAAAAAAAACAGTTTTGTTTTCAGAAATAGAAACTAACGCTTCATTAAATGAGCATCAAGTTTTTATTATAGATACCATCGGAATTTTAACAAAAATATACAGTTATGCAAGTATCGCATATGTTGGAGGTGGTTTTGAAACAGGATTGCACAATGTGTTAGAGCCTGCAACTTTTGGTGTTCCTATTTTAATTGGTCCAAAATATAATAAGTTTAACGAAGCGATTGAATTGGTGGATAAAGGAGGATGTATTGTTGTAAACACACAACAAGATTTTGACAGTCAATTGCAAAAATTGTTTTTAGATGCTGTTTATCGACAAGATAAAGGAAATATCAGTAAAAAATATATTGAAGATAATATTGGTGCTACAACCAAAATTTTAGAATATATTGCAAGTAAAATATCAATTTAATGGAGCAACAACTAATAGATAGTTTTGGAAGAAAAATTTCCTATTTGCGATTAGCAGTTACAGATCGTTGTAACCTACGTTGCCAGTATTGTATGCCTGCGCACGGTATTGATATTGTAGATCGTAAAGAGTTGTTGACCTTTAAAGAAATGTATCGGATAACGCGTGTTTTGAGCGAATTAGGAGTTAATAAAGTCCGTCTTACAGGAGGTGAGCCATTTGTACGCAGAGATTTTATCAGTTTTTTAGAGATGTTAAATTTTAACGATTTATTAGATGAAATTAATATCACTACTAATGGTGCGCTAATAAGTAAACACATCAATAAAATTGAGCAATTAAAAGTTAAGGCTATAAACTTAAGCATTGATAGTTTGGATAAGGAAAAATTTGCCAAAATAACACGAAGAGATGTGTTTGATGAGGTTTATCAAACCTTAGAAATTTTAGAAAAAAGCAACATCCATTTAAAGTTGAATATGGTTGTTCAATCTGGAATTAATACAGATGAAATATGCGACTTTGTTGAATTGACAAAACACAAAAATGTAGCAGTTCGTTTTATAGAAGAAATGCCTTTTAATGGAACAGGACAAAAACAAGTAACAGAAGTTTGGAACTACAATCGAATCATAAATGAGATTAATGATAATTTTGAAAACGCAGAAAAACTAATCGATAAAAAATCATCAACATCACGCAATTTTAAAATAGATAATTATGTTGGTACTTTCGGAATAATTCCTGCATTTACACGTACCATTTGTAATGATTGCAATCGAATACGAATTACAGCAACAGGATTGTTTAAAAACTGTCTTTTTGATGATGGTGTTTTTAATATTCGCGATTTTATACGTAAAGGAGCAAGTGATGATGAATTAAAAACATTGTTTTTATCACTTGTATCAAAAAAGCCAAAAGATGGATTTGTAGCAGAAAAACAAAGAAATTCAGATGTGACAGAAAGCATGTCAACCATTGGAGGATAAATCGTAAGTGATTGAAAATAATGTCATTCTGAACGAAGTGAAGAATCTAAATAAAACAATACTATTATCAAACTAACAAGCACACATACAGCCCTTGAAACAATACTTAATCAAACTGTTGATTTTGGAATTGATACCATTGATTTTAAAGATTCATTAGGAAGAGTATTAAAAGAAACTATTATTGCAGATAGAGATTTTCCGCCGTTTAACCGAGTTTCTATGGACGGAATCGCTGTATCATACGAACAATTCAAAAACGGAAGAAGAACCTTCAAAATAGAAGGAGTACAAGCAGCAGGAAGTGCTCAATTATCACTTTTAAATCCAAATAATTGTATAGAAGCAATGACTGGAGCAATGCTTCCTTTAAATACCGATGTTGTAATTCCGTATGAAGAGGTAATTATTAAAAACGGTGTGGCAACGGTAACAATTAGTGAAACAAGTTTCTTTAAAAATATCCATAAAAAAGGAAAAGACAGAAAAAAAGGTGATTTGATTATAGCAAAAAACACTGTTATTTCTGCTGCCGAAATTGGCGTTTTAGCAACCGTAGGTAAATCAAAAGTGCAAGTTGCTAAAAACCCAAAAGTAATGATTGTTTCTACAGGTGATGAGTTAGTTTCTGTTGATAAAACACCATTAGATTATCAAATACGTAGGAGTAATGTACATACTTTGGTGTCGTTATTAAAACGGATAAATATTACTGCTCAAACAGCACATATTACGGATGATAAAGTCATTTTAAAACAAAATATTGAAGATTTTTTAAAAACGTATGATGTTTTGCTTTTTAGTGGAGCAGTAAGCAAAGGTAAATTTGATTTTATTCCTGAAGTATTAGACGAATTAGGCGTTAAAAAACTATTTCATCGTGTGGCGCAAAGACCTGGAAAACCATTTTGGTTCGGGCACGTTGTGCCTTTAGGTATGAGTGAACAGGATGTTTGTGAGAACGCAGATGATATCAGAAGCAATAAAAATAATACAGTAGTTTTTGCATTTCCAGGAAATCCAATATCAACATTTGTGAGTTGTTTAAAGTATTTTTATCCTTGGTTTCAAAAGTCGGTAGGATTAGATTACATCAATCAAAATTATGCTGTTCTTGCCGAAGATGTTATTTTCAAACCAGATTTAGTGTATTTTCTACACGCAAAATTAGAGAATAAAAAAGGTGTTTTATATGCACATCCAATTGGAGGGAATGGCTCAGGAGATTTGGCAAGTTTAGTAGATGCTGATGTGTTTTTAGAATTGCCAATAGGAAGAAATGAATTTAAAAAAGGCGAAGTTTTTCCGATAATATATTATAGAAGTTTTTAGTGTTGAATGTTTAGTTATGAAAGATAGTATAGTAAAAGAAAAAAGTTTTAATTTTTCACTTAAGATAATAGATTTGTATAAAAGATTATCACTAGAAAAAGAGTATATAATATCTAAACAATTATTGAGGAGTGGCACTTCAATTGGAGCAAATATAGAAGAGGCATTGGCAGGTCAAAGCAAAAGAGATTTTACTGCTAAAATGTCTATTTCATCTAAAGAAGCAAGAGAAACTAAATATTGGTTACGATTATTGCAAGAAAGTGATTTAACACAAATAAATGTTAATGTTTTGCTTTTAGATATTGAAGAATTAATAAGAATATTGACTTCGATTGTAAAAACGGCTCAACGAAATTCAAACTAAAAACTCAGCATTAAAAACTAAAAACTCGAACAACGTGAGCAATTTTTCGCATATAAATAATAAGAACCAACCAAAAATGGTGAATGTTGGTGATAAAAAAATCACCAAACGAAAGGCAACTGCTGTTGCAACCATGTTTTTGGGAACAGAGATTATTTCGCATTTTAATAATGAGGAACTAACAACCAAAAAAGGTCCCGTTTTTCAAACAGCAATTATTGCAGGAATTCAGGCAGTAAAAAAGACGTCAGAATTGATACCAATGTGTCATCCGTTATTGATAAATGGTGTCGATATTGATATTAAAATCATCAATAAAGAAGAAATAGAAATACTTTGTTCGGTAGAAATAGAAGGGAAAACAGGTGTTGAAATGGAAGCATTAACAGGCGCAAATATTACTGCGTTGACGGTTTATGATATGTGCAAGAGTATTTCTCAAAAAATGGTAATAAAAGAAGTAAAATTGATTGAAAAATCAGGCGGAAAATCTGATATAAAAAACAATGGCTAAACATCAAAAACATACCAAATTAACGCGTAGAAATTACGGTAATTATGCTTCTAATGAAATTTCATTTTTAGGTGTAAAATGCTCAATTATTAGTGATTTGGTTCATGAAATAGCAAAAAAACACCAAAAAACAGCAAAAATAGCGTATTTAGATGCGAGTCATAATAAGGAAATTAATGCACCTGAATTAGATACGTTTACATTTCATTATTCAGGAAATTTAGATGTGAATGCTGCAACAGACTTAAATCCGTATAATTCGTTAATTCAGTTTGCTCAATATGATTTAGTGTGTATTAATGGCAATCATTATCAAGGAGCAAAACAAGTATTGATTTTAGACAATGAAAAAGAAGCATCCGTTTTAAAAAGATTAGATCAACTTGATAACATTCAGTTTGTCATTAAAATGAATG
>CAMZLV010000037.1 GCA_947311835.1 uncultured Lutibacter sp.
AGAATTTAAACAAATCAAAAATTGCTTTAGTACCTGTACTCTCGTTACCGTGCATTTGTGACCAAATCAGGACTCTTTTACTTCCATTTCCTATTGCAATTTTATAAATAGGTGTTTTATTTTCAGATTCTCCTTCTATTTGTTTTTTAAATCTTTTTTGTAAACCTACGATTAACGGTGCTACATCATCAAAAGTAATTCGTAATCCTTTTAATTCTGATTGATAATTTAATTTATACCAATGTTCGATGGTGCGGATATCATTTAAATTCATTTTACAAAAGTAAACAATCAAATGTTTACAAATGTAACTACATTAGGGAGGTTTCCTAAGAACGGTTTATTACATTTGTAATTTATCTTATTTATGTCACTCATTACTTCTCTATAGATATAAAGTTTATCTATTAAATACTTTTACTTTTCTATATATTAGTTGCTTAACATGTATAACTTAAATAAAAACTTTAATGGTTTTGACGTTTTTCTGATATTTATTTGTTTATTTCTAACTAAAAGTTTACTTTTGTAACATTACTAATACATTACAATTGTAAACAAAATGAATTTTACTGAAAGATTAAAGTTAATAATGGATTATTATGGATTGTCAGCTACAGCTTTGGCTGATTCTATATCTATACAACGCTCAAGCATATCACATTTACTCTCTGGAAGAAATAAACCGAGTTTAGATTTTGTAATGAAGCTATTGGATAAATATCCTGAAGTGGAATTGTATTGGCTTTTAAAAGGTGAAGGTACATTTCCAAAAATAGTAACGAATACGAATAGCACACCTACTCTATTCGATACTAATACTAATGATACTAATACTGTAGAAAAACAACTGAATACTACCAATCAAAGCAATACTCACAATGGACAAGAAATAGAAAAGATCGTTATTTTCTATAAAAACGGAACTTTTAAGAGTTATCTGCAAAACAAGTTACATTTGTAAACAAGTGTGTGTTTTACTCAATTAACTGCGCCATTCCTTTGCGAATAATTAATTCGATATCTTTTTTATCTTTATTTGATGTACTACGTTGAATAGTTATCATCTGCCTTAAAAAGTTAATTGACGCTTGATCTGCGCCATATTTTTTATACTCCTTCCCTTCTTTTACAAAACTTTTGACAATATTATTTATAGCTTCTTTATTGTCACTTTGTGATATCCATTGAAAAGCTGATTTATATATGTTTGCAGTTTTGGTATCTTTAGAGAAAAATAAATTACGAACCAAGTATTTAGAAATATACGTCATATATTTTATATCTCTATGCTCAAGGTAATAACCTGTTAATACGCTTGACAAGTGATTCTTTACATTTTCAGGAAGTGCATCTACTTTAGCAAGTGTATTTGTTTGGTCTAATTGATACAGCGCAATAACTGCACTTTCTATTACTTTATATGACTTATTGTTTAATGCCTTTGTAAAATGGTTAATATATTTAGGGTCAACCAATTTGGCTAACGTAATGTTTGCTGCTGCTTGTACGAGAGTGTATTCATCGTTTTTAGCAAGATTTTCTACAATTTTAATTGCATTTGATTTACTCCATTTATTTTTTAAATCTAATTTTTCTAAAGCAACTATTCTCAATTTAAAAAACGGATCGTTTAACGCTTTTGTCATAGTGCTAAAAGCACTTTTATCATCTTGATGTGCTGCAATAAAATCCAATGCATTTTTTCTGTTGATATATCCTTTTGCATGATTGTATTGATATACCATTTCTTCTAAAGTTTTGGTGTGTTCTATTTCACTAAGCAGCGTACCAGTTGGTTCTACAATCACTAATTTTAACTTTGAGGTTAACGAAAAATCAAAGGAATTATATTTTTTATTAATCCAAACTTTGTGTGTTGCTTTTCCGTTTTCTTCATATACATCTATAGTTAAAGGAAATTCAAAAACATTTTCATTTTGAACAATATCAATGGTTACTTTATTTTCAAAAGCGCCAAGAGTTTGTTTGACTTTAAAGTTTGGATGACCATTTCCGAAAAAATATTGATTAAAAAACCAATTTAAGTCTTTTCCACTCACATCTTCTAAGGCCAAACGCAATTTATGTGCTTCTGCTGTACCGAATTTATTATCGTTTAGATATTTTTTTAATCCTTCAAAAAAAGCATCATCACCTAAATAATTACGAAGCATATGAAGTATAGCACCACCTTTTTCATAACTCACTTGATCAAACATATCGTCTGGTAAGTTGTAATTAAATCTAATTAAATTTTTATCATGTGTATTATGACCTCCTAAATATTTTTGATTTGATGTCATTAAATATGCATCTGCATAATCTTTGCCATATTCATGTTCAAACCAAAGGTATTCGCTATAGTTTGCAAAGGCTTCATTCATGGCAAGATTTGCCCAACTCTCGGCAGTTACTAAATCACCAAACCAATGGTGAAACGCTTCGTGCGCCACAACCAATTCCCATTTATTTTCATCTATAAGTTCACCTTTATCTTGGTATGCACTTGGTGAATGTGATACTGCTGTTGTGTTTTCCATTGCACCACTAATATATTCTTGTACAACTATTTGACTATATTTATCCCAAACGTATTCAACGCCTAATATATCTTCAAAAAATTGTAACATTTTAGGTGTTTTGCCAAAGATATCTCGTGCTACATCTTCGTATTTTTTTTCTACATAATATTCAACTGGTTTTCCTTTCCATTCATCTTTTATGATACTAAATTCTCCTGCAGCCATAAAAAATAAATAAGGCGCATGTTTTTGGGTTTGTTTCCAAGTGTCAGTACGAGTACCATCATTATTCTCTTTTTGATTGATGAGCGTTCCGTTAGAGAGTGTTACAAATTTTGTTGGAACTGTAATGCTTAATTCTTCTGTCGATTTTTGATTTGGAGCATCTATTGTCGGAAACCAAGTACTATTGCTCTCTGTCTCTCCTTCTGTCCATATTTGTGTAGGTTTGTCATCATCAATATCATTTGGATCAATAAAATAAAGCCCTTTTTGTTTGGTAACGCCCATTTTCACTACTTTTTCTGGTTGAGAAACGTATTGAATATAGACCGTAAATTCTTCTCCTTTGTTATAGATTTTATCTAAATCTATAATTAATTCTTTGTTTTCGAAATAATTATACGCTGTTTTTGTACCATTTACTTTTACTTCTTTAATTAGCATCCCTTTTGCATCAAGAGAAACCTTTGAAGTTGGTTTAAAATGAGGTGTGAGCGTTACCCAAGCCTTTCCGAATAGCAAACTGTTTGGTATATCAAACTTAACATCCAATTTAGTATGTACTAAATCGTTAATTTTTTCTCTTTCACCTTTGTATTGATTTGATTGTGCATTTACATAAATAGAGGTGCAAAAAGCAATGGCGTATATAATTTTATTAAATTTCATTTCAAATAAATTTTACTTATAGCAAATATAATTTTTACGGTTTAATAAGGACGTTAATTTAACGTTAAAAGGTGCTTTGTATAATTCAAAGCACCTTTTGTAACTGGTTTTTATGATTATTTATTTTGATAATAGAGATTCAAATTGTTTGAAATCATCCATATTACCATCATAATTAATTTCGTCAATTAAAGTCTTCATTTTTGATGGATTCATCTTTTTTCCTAATAAGCGTACAAGTATAAATCCTTTGTCTATATCTGCTCCAAAAATAATAATTTCGTCAATTGCATCGTCTTCTCCTAAATATTTAATTGCGAGTGATCGCTTTCCTCCTATTGAAAATAAATCTTGATATTTTGGATTGGCTAAAATCGTTTTTATCTTTTTAGTTTCCTTTTTGTATTTTTCAATATTATCATCTTTAACCTGAAATCCTAAAAAGTTAACTTTTTTAATCGATTTTAGTGTTTCTTTCACTTCATCAGATGCATCTTTGTTTTTTAAACTCAGTACCGAAGATGGAATATCAACACTTATAAATTCATTGTTGTTATTACTCTCTACAAAATAGGTTTGTAAAGTAGGATTTTTATTACACGAAACGGTAAACAAGGTTATTACTACTAATAGTGCTAAATAACTGATTTGCTTTTTCATACGAATGTAAAGTATTGGTTGGTTAACATTTTATTGTTTTGCTTTTTTAAGATGTTCTGCTCCTGAAATGTTTAATTGCTCAGTTAATTCAGCAATTTTATTTAGGTCTATATCTCCAGTTAGTGAAACAATTACCGCTTCAGAATCACCATCAGTATTTTTACCAATACCATCTACAAACATTAATAATTCTGTTACATGGTCTTCATCTCTACCTTCTTTTACATATATCTTTACATTTGCATCTTTATCATCTACTCTTAATAGTTCTGACAAGTTTGCAGAATTTAAATAAGTATTAATGGTACTTTGCATTTCTTTTGCTACAGTTGCATTTTCAGTTGTAAAAACACTTAATCCGTTTAGGTTACTTACCATCCTTGAATATTCTTTAGCCTCATCACTTGAACTTGAGTTTCCAAATTTGCCCATTAATACAAATGCTTTTTTACTAACAACTATGGTTGTTACTTCATCATTTCCTTCAAATTTATCAAAAATTGATTGTGCCTTTCCTAAATATGGAAAAACTACGAATGTTATTAAAATTATTATTTTTTTCATGATTCTCTTATTTTGTTTATTGTTTTTTAAAAATTTTATTTGTTGTTTTTTGATAAGTTCCTAAATAGCCGAATGCTGTTGTCCTTTTATTTAAGTTTTTTGACAATAATTCAAAGGCTTTTTGAGATTTTTTAAAAGCAATTTCTGCTTCTGCTCGTTGCTGATTTTGGTTATGTTGATAACCTATATATACGCTAAAAAGTAAAACTACTGAGGCTGCTATAGACATCCATTTCCAATTCTTCTTTTTGTTGTTTAATTGAATGGTTTTTGTATAACGATCTCCTTTACTCTTTGCAAAATATTCAAATAATGCTTGATATTCCTTTAAGTGAGGTGCAACTTTACTGTTTAAAAAATAATCCTGTAATACGGCTTCTTCTTGTAAAGTAGTCTCAGACTCAAAATATTTATCTAACAATTGTTCTATTTTATTTGATTCCATAATTGTGTTGTTTAATCAATTGTTCTTTTATTGTTTTTCTTGCTCTTGATAAGGCAACTCTTACTGCTGTTTGTTTTATATCAAGTATCTTGCCAATCTCTTCAAACTCGTATTGTTCTATATCTCTAAGCTGAATAATCATGCGTTGTTGTTTGGGTAAATTCGCGATTAATTGATGTACAATTGATACGCTATCATTTAATTCTATTTTTTTATCTAAAGAAGTTCCTTTCTCTTTATAATTACTATGTACCAATGATAAGTTACTCGCTTGCTTTGATTTTAATCTGTCAAAACAGTAATTTTTTGTCATTGTCATTGCAAAGGCTTCTACATTTTTATAAGCACTTATTTTTTCTCTATTTTTCCATAATTTTAAATACAACTCTTGTGTTGCGTCTTCTGCTTCTTCTGATGATACCAACAAGCGTTTCGAAAATCGAAAAACCTTGTCTTTAAAAGGCATTACCAAGTTTAAAAACTCCGATTGGTTCATAGTTAGTTTAGTTGTAATTCGTTAGTTTTTTATGCTTTCTTACAATTATGACGACCAAGATACGTTTTTGTAACATAGTCTGTCTTAATTTTGCTATCTTTTTAATATCTTGCGACAAATAATCAAAAATATAACTAAAAATATGAAACGTTTTTTATCAGTATTTACCTTAATAACGCTCCTATTTATAGGTGTAAGTTGCACCAAAGAAGAAAATAATGTACCGAATGACCTTCAAATTCAAAATTTTGTTTGGAAAGGACTTAATGCGTTTTATTTTTGGCAACAAGATGTACCGAACCTTGCTGATACTAAATTTTCATCACAAGAACAATTAAATTCTTTTTTATCAGATTATACACAACCAGACGAATTATTTTATAGTTTATTAAACGACTATCCTACAACCGATAGATTCTCTTGGATTGTTGATGATTACATTGCCTTAGAACAATTATTATCTCAAGGAATATCAGGAACAACAGGTGTTGAGTTTGGTTTAGCATATGAAACTGGTAGTGAAGTAGATATTTATGGATATGTAAAATACATTGTTCCAGGATCTGATGCTGAAACAAAAAACATACAACGTGGAGATATTTTTGATGCTGTAAACG
Source organism: uncultured Lutibacter sp. (assembly GCA_947311835.1). Taxonomy (GTDB): domain Bacteria; phylum Bacteroidota; class Bacteroidia; order Flavobacteriales; family Flavobacteriaceae; genus Urechidicola. The sequence continues at coordinate 6,199 of CAMZLV010000037.1, forward strand.
GTACACAACTTACTGTAGATAATTATCGTAGTTTGTTGTTTTCTAGATTGATTAGTGGTTATACGTTAAACCTTGCTGATTATAATGGTGGAAATCCAACATCAAACGGAATATCAGTTGACTTAATTAAAACGGAAGTTCAAGAAAACCCTATTTTTATTACAAAAACAATCTCAATTCCTGGACATACAGTAGGATATTTAATGTACAATAGTTTTACCAGCGCATTTGATATCGAATTAAATAATGCTTTTGCTACTTTAAAAAATGATGGCGTTACTGATTTAGTACTTGACTTAAGATACAATCCAGGAGGTTCTGTACAAACCGCTACTTACCTTGCGAGTATGATTACAGGTCAGTTTAATGACCAACTATTTACCAAAGAACGTTGGAATACGAAATGGCAAAATTACTTTGAAGGTTCAAATCCTGAATTTTTGGTTAATAATTTTGTTAATCAACTTTCTGACGGAAGTATGATTAATAGTTTAAACCTTTCAAATATAGTGATACTAACTACAGGAGGAACTGCATCAGCAAGTGAATTGATTATAAATGGTTTAAATCCTTATATTAATGTAACAACTATAGGTACAAAAACTGTTGGTAAATATGTGGCATCTGTTACACTTTATGATTCTGATGGTTATGGACGAGAAGGCGCAAATCCTAATCATAATTGGGCGATGCAACCAATAGTATTAGAAGAACTAAACAAAGTAGATGAAAATGATAAAGACGGTTTTGATCCAATAATTCTTTTTCCAGAAGACAGATCAAATTTAGGCGTTTTAGGTGATGAAACAGAACCTTTACTCCAACGAGCACTTACCTTTATTTCTACAGGATCTCGTATGAATTTAGCAAATAAAACAGCGACTGAAATTAATGATTTTTCATCATCAAAATCAGAAAGTATAACTAGTACGAATATGTATGTAGATAAAAAATTGGATTTTGTTCAATAGTTTTTTGGATAAAAAAAATGAAAAAAGCATAAGTTAAGGTCTTTACTCTCAAATCTTTTCTCTAGCATCTTTTGACCTAAATCTTTGCTCTTATCGTATCTAAAAAATAATTATTCAAGATTAAATTTTAATTCATTCATTTGTTCATTGTGTTGACTTTTGGCATAATCGAAACCTTGTTGCCACCATTTTGCCATCAATTTTTTGTCAAACACTAATGAATTGGTAGTCAATACAGTTGGTGTATAGTAAAAATTCAATTTTACATTATGTTGTTTTGCAGCTAATTTACCAATCGTTATATTGTGTTTTTCCACTTGATCCATCATAAAATCATAAGCATTCATCAAAACGGAAAAAGGATTTTTAGCTGGAATTCTATTGACTTGAGTCGTTTCAGTTTCAAGAATAATAACATCTACCTCTTTTGCTCCTCTATTGATAGCTTCACGAATAGGAACCAAACAACCCAAACCGCCATCAGCATAATGCTGTCCGTTTTTTACAAGCAAACTCATAAAGGGCACGTAATTACCAGAAGCCCAAATCCAATTGCAAAAATCATCATAGTTACAGTCTTTTATCGATTTATACTCAACTTGATTGCTTGTAATATTTGAAACAGTTATAATTACATCTTTATGACTCTCTTTTATCTTTATAAAATTTTCTTTAGTGATTTTTTTTCTGATAAGTTTGCGCAAATTTTTACTTTCACCAAATGTTTTTCGTCCCATTATGAAGTTCCAAATTACATTTAAGTGATTGATTTTAACAATTTTATGCCCTTTTTTGGTTCTAACAACAAAAGGATTATTGCTAAAAATACTTCGTTGATTAACAGAAGTATATAAATCTCTTAAACCTTCTACATCACCTAAAGCCAAATGCGAAACCATTAAACTTCCTGTTGATGTTCCTAAAAACAAGTCGTATTCTTTCTTGCGTTCTTGCAATAAATACTGTGCTACTCCTCCTGCAAACGCTCCTTTGCTTCCACCTCCTGAAATCACTAATGCTTTTTTCAATTTTATCTTTTATTTGTGTTATTTTTGATGTTCAATTTTAACCATAAATATACGAATATGAAATTCAAATTTGTGATAATTTTTATCTTTTTAACTTTTTTAATTAGTTGTCAAAAAAAATCAGCTTTAGACAAAAGTTTTAACTGTAATAGTTCAATAGCATCCTTAAAAACTAAAGAAATTAAAGATGTTAAAAAAAACTTTAGATTACACATTCCAACTAATTGGAAAACAAAACTTTATTACGATGAATTTCAATCAGATATTTTCTCTGCAGATACAACAAAACAACTTACTCAAACCTATATTTTAGATGCTTCTTGGAAAATGGGAAACTTAGAATTTAATTCAGAATTTGAACAAAAAATTAAAGAAAATTCACGATTTGAAATTCTCAATTCAAAATATGAAAAATTTAAAGGGAAAAATGCGTATTGGTATCTTTCAAAAGGAAAAAATAAAGGTTTTGATTATCAAATATTCAAAATATTTATAAAAACAGGAGTTGATTCGTATTTAGAAATTTATACCGAAGTCTATGGAAATAAAAATACAAATGATAGACTTTGCGAATCAATAGCACTTATTAACACAATAGAATTTATATAAAATGCAAGATATCATTAATCGATTTATTAGTTATATTACAATCGATACACAGTCTGACGAAAACAATAAAAATTGCCCAAGCACTGATAAACAGTGGACTCTTGCGCGACTATTAGTTAAAGAGTTAGAAAGTATTGGCATGCAAGATGTTGAAATTGACGAGCACTGTTATATTATGGCAACTTTGCCAAGTAATATTGATTATGACGTGCCAACTATTGGCTTTATTGCTCATATTGATACAAGTCCTGACTTTACTGCAACAAATGTAAAGCCTCAAATTCACAAAAATTATGATGGAAAAGATATTATTTTAAATGCTGAAGAAAACATCATTTTATCACCTTCTTATTTTAAAGATTTAAATCAATATAAAGGTCAAACCCTTATAACTACTGACGGCACTACTCTACTTGGAGCAGATGATAAAGCAGGAATTACTGAAATTGTTTCGGCAATGGAACATCTAATTAAGCATCCAGAGAAAAAACACGGCAAAATACGTGTTGCTTTTACTCCTGACGAAGAAATTGGAAGAGGCGCACATTTATTTGATGTAGAAAAATTTGACGCAAAATGGGCATATACTATGGATGGTAGTCAAATTGGAGAACTAGAATACGAAAATTTTAACGCTGCAGCTGCTAAAGTTACTATTACAGGTAAAATTGTACATCCTGGATATGCAAAAAATAAAATGGTAAACTCAATGTTAATTGCCAATGATTTTATTGCAACATTACCAAAAAATGAAATTCCGCAAGAAACTTCAGGATATCAAGGTTTTTACCACTTACATACTATGAATGGTGAAGTAGAAAAAACGACTTTAGAGTATATTATTCGTGATCATGATTTATCTATTTTTAATCAAAGAAAGGCTCAGTTTCTAGAAATAGCAACTGCAATCAATAAAAAATTAGGAGCAAATTTAATTGCTGTTGAAATTGCTGACCAATACTATAATATGAAGGATAAAATTGCGCCTGTAATGCATATTGTTGATATTGCCAAGCAAGCAATGGAAGAAATAGGCGTTGAACCATTAATAAAAGCCATTAGAGGCGGAACAGACGGCTCGCAACTCTCATATAAAGGACTTCCTTGCCCTAATATTTTTGCTGGTGGACATAATTTTCACGGTCGTTATGAATATGTCCCTGTTGAATCTATACAAAAAGCTATTGAAACCATTGTTAAAATTACTGAAATAACCGCTAAAAAGTTTAAATAAGTCAATTCTTTTATATATTTAACGCTTGTTAAAAACACCAAACCAAATGAACAATAAATTTCTTTTATCATTAGTTGAAAAATACGAAAGTCCTTTATTCGTATATGATTCAGAAAAAATAGAATCGCAATACAAACGTATTACAGACGCTTTTTCATCTGTAAAAAGTTTAAAAATAAATTATGCTGTTAAGGCCTTATCAAATGTTGCTGTATTAAAACTGATGAAAAAATTAGGCGCAGGAATTGATACCGTTTCGGCTCAAGAAGTACAACTTGGTTTAAAAGCAGGTTTTGATCCTTCAGAAATAATTTTTACGCCAAATGGTGTTTCATTGGAAGAAATTGAACAAGTTGCTTCTTATGGTGTAAATATAAATATTGATAACCTTTCTATTTTAGAACAATTTGGACAAAAATATCCTAAAACTCCTGTTTGCGTACGTATAAATCCGCATGTAATGGCTGGAGGACACAGTAAAATATCTGTAGGACATATTGATTCTAAATTTGGAATTTCGATTTATCAAGTTCCGCATATAAAACGTGTACTAAAAAATACAGGAATGCTAATAAACGGAATTCACATGCATACAGGATCTGATATTTTAGATATCGATACGTTTTTACGTGCTACCGAAATTTTATTAGATACGGTAAAAGAGTTTGAAAACATTGAATTTGTTGATTTTGGAAGTGGTTTTAAAGTACCTTATAAAAAAGGCGATATTGAAACCAATATTGAAGAAATGGGACAACGTTTAAGCACACGTTTCAACAATTTTTGTAAAGAATACGGCAAAGATTTGACGTTGCTCTTTGAACCTGGAAAATTTTTGGTTAGTGAAGCAGGAAAATTTTTAGTAAATGTAAATGTAGTAAAGCAAACTACTTCTACTGTTTTTGCAAGTGTAGATAGTGGTTTTAATCATTTGGTACGACCTATGATGTATGGTTCTTATCATCACATAACCAATATTTCAAATCCAAATGGAAGAGATCGTTATTATACTGTTGTAGGTTATATTTGTGAAACAGATACCTTTGGCTCAAATCGAAAAATAAGTGAAATTACAGAAGGAGATATTTTGTGTTTTGACAATGCTGGAGCATACTGTTTTACAATGGCATCTAACTATAATTCTCGCTATAAACCAGCTGAAGTACTCATATACAAAGGTAAAGACTACTTAATCCGTAAGCGAGAAACTATTAGCGATTTATTACAAAATCAAATAGATATAACATTATAATGTAACAAAATTCAACTGTTTAAGACTAATTATAATGAATTTTAAAACAAATAGTTATGCAAGGGTCAATAATGCAAGGTATTCAAACAAACCTTAAACAGTTACATTCTTATTATAAAGGAAAAAAGAAACAATATTATTCTTCTAAACCTGTTAAAACCTCGTATGATTTTCCAGAAATATCTGATGTTGAAATGAAAAATTTGAAGTCTAAAATTCAAAATAATATTAAACAGCAGAAACGGCAAGAAATTATTTTGGCTATCATTTTAACACTTATCGTTTTTATTAGTATTTATATTTTAATTAACTAATTGATATTCAATATAATTTTTCATATTTTTGTGATATGAAAATAAAAATTGCTTACCTACTATTACTTTTTCCATTAATTTTATTTGGCCAAAATAAAAATTTAGATGGTTACGAAAAAGCGTTTAAGAGAACGTATGCATTTATGAAAGATGATGAATATTACAAAGCAATAAAAGTCATTGATTCTACGCTTTTAACATTAAAAAATAAAACGAATAAATTTGAAGAAGCAAGATTTTTAACCCTTAAAGCAGGTGCTTATGAAAATATGAATGAAATAAAAAAATCAAATCTTTTCAATCTTCAAGCAATGCATATTTTTGATTCAATAAATAATAAATATTATTATAACTGGACACATTGTATTTTGGCAGGAAACTATATGTATAATCAAGATTATGATGCTTTTTACAAAGAATTACCAATAATTAAAGAAGATTTAAAGGATGATTTTTTAATTTATTATGTGTACCAGTTAGAGTTAGAGGCTTTGTTTTTTCAAAAAAAACACAATGAATTATTAAGTATTATTGACCCTATACAAAACAAATTAAAACACATTGAATTTACTGAAAAAGAATTTGATGTTGAACGTTATAGTTATAAAGCATTTTACAATATTTATAAAGCATTTTCATTGGCAGAAACCAAACAATATAAAAAAGCAGATATATTGCTAAATGAATTAAAAAAGGTAGAATTTGAAAAAATGTTTTGGCTAGATGAAGCAGTATTAAAATTTGAGCCGGAAATTTACCAATATAAATTTCAAATTGCGTTAAACGCTCCAAACAAAAATTTAGATTCTATAAAGTATTATCATAACAAATATGTAACCACAAATAATAAGTTGATTGACTTTACAAAAAGTAAGATTAATAAAGGAAAGCAATTTTTCAATCAAATACTTCAAGACGAAAAGAAAGTAATAAAACAAAATTTAGAACTTCAAATTCAAAAACACCAATTTAAATCTAGAATTACAATTGGAGGAACTTTATTATTTGTTTTATTAGCATCATTATTCACCTTAATTAAAATTAGAAACACAAAAAAAATTGAAGCAAAAAGCAAACAGATTATACATTTAAACTCTGAACTATTAGAAAAAAATAAAGAATTAAAAGCAACTAACCATGATAATCAACGCTTAATTGCTTTAAATGAACGAAATATTTTTACGAAAACCGCTCAAATTTCTACACTGAGAGATAAGATTAAAAAAATAATTTCTGAAATAGAAACACTACAAGAACAAGAAAATATCAGTCATGCTAAAATTGGAGCAATTGAAAAAGAACTTCATACAATTATTACAGAAAACGATATTTGGAATGAATTTAAAATACAATTTGATAAAATTAGACCTAATTTCTTTAAAAAATTAAAAGAAATCAATATTAAATTGACAACTAGTGATTTAAAAAACTGCGCATATATCATTACAAATCTTAATGTAAAAGAAGTAGCAAGTCTAACAAATGTATCACCAAGAACAGTTGAAACAGCACGATATAGACTAAGAAAAAAACTTAATCTTCCTCCAAAAACGAAACTTTACGATTTTTTAAATTCACTTTAAAAAATGTTCACTCTTTAGAATTTGTGACAAACACATGTTTTTCTGTGTCTTAACTATTAGTAACTTATCACTAATTTAAACTTAAAACATATGAAAAAATTAATAGCAGAATTTATTGGAACCTCATGGTTGGTTCTTGGAGGTTGTGGAAGTGCCGTATTAGCAGCAGGTTTTCCTGATTTAGGAATTGGTTTTGTAGGCGTATCATTAGCTTTTGGACTAACAGTAGTTACAATGGCATATGCAATAGGACATATTTCTGGATGTCATTTAAATCCAGCAGTTTCTATTGGTTTATGGGCAGGAGGACGTTTTGAGGCAAAAGATTTAATACCATATATCATTGCACAAGTATTAGGAGGTATTGCAGGAGCAACTATCTTATATTTTATTGTAACAGGAAACGGCAGTTCTATCGGTGACTTTGCCGCAAACGGATATGGAGCACATTCTCCAGGAGGTTATAATATGCTTTCAGCATTGATTACTGAAGTTGTTATGACATTCTTTTTCTTAATCATCATATTAGGTGCTACACATTCAAAAGCACCAAAATATTTAGCAGGATTAGCCATTGGTCTTGGATTAACATTAATTCATTTAATTAGCATTCCTGTAACCAATACATCTGTAAATCCAGCGCGTAGTACATCTCAAGCATTATTTGTTGAGGGTTGGGCAATGAGTCAATTATGGTTGTTTTGGGTTGCTCCTATTGTAGGTGCAATTATTGCAGGTTTTGTATATAAATACATTTCACCTGAAGAAAAATAATAGTTGAGATTGATTCCATTCATTCTTTAATTAAGAAAAGCCAAAACGTTTATGTTTTGGCTTTTTGATTTAACTAACTTTTTATTCTTTTTTTTAAAATAAAACATTGTAAAAAAGTTAATCATTGATACAATATTTTATAAATTTGTTCCAAACTTTTTTAAATGAAAAACACAGCATTAACTCATATTCACGAGGCTCTAGGAGCAAAATTAGTACCATTTGCAGGATACAATATGCCTGTACAATACGAAGGCGTAAATGCCGAACACGAAACCGTTAGAAAAGCAGTTGGTGTGTTTGACGTTTCACATATGGGCGAATTTTTAATTGAAGGCGATAATGCATTAGCCTTGATTCAAAAAGTAACATCTAATGATGCTTCTAAATTAGAAATTGGAGATGCTCAATACTCTTGTATGCCAAATGAAGATGGAGGAATTGTAGATGACTTAATATGCTATCGCATTAAAGAAAACACCTATTTATTAGTAGTAAACGCTTCAAATATTGAAAAGGATTGGAATTGGATTTCATCATATAACAACGATTTTGGCGCAACTATGAGAAATTTATCAGAAGATTATTCTCTACTAGCAATTCAAGGTCCAAAGGCTGTTGAGGCTATGCAATCACTCACTTCAGAAGATTTAGCAGCAATAAAATTTTACACCTTTAAAGTTAACGACTTCGCAGGAATTGATAATGTAATTATTTCTGCAACAGGTTATACAGGTTCTGGAGGATTTGAAATTTACTGTAAAAATGAGGAAGTTGAACAAATATGGAATAAGGTTTTTGAAGCAGGAAAAGACTTTGGTATTAAACCAATTGGTTTAGCAGCGCGTGATACATTGCGTTTAGAAATGGGTTATTGTTTGTACGGAAACGATATAAACGACACTACTTCTCCTATAGAAGCAGGTTTGGGATGGATAACTAAATTTACTAAAGATTTTGTAAATCATAAAGAACTACTAAAGCAAAAAGAGCACAAACCAGCACGTAAATTGGTTGCTTTTGAATTTGATGAAAGAGGAATTCCTCGTCATGATTATGATATTGTAGATAGTAGTGGACAAAAAATCGGAATTGTTACTTCAGGTACAATGAGTCCAAGTTTGAAAAAAGGCATAGGAATGGGATATGTGCCAAGAGTTTTTGCTAAAAGTGGCAGTAAAATATACATCCAAGTTCGTAAAAAAGCAATTCCTGCTACTGTAGTTAAATTGCCTTTTTATAAAGGATAAAAAATAAAATTCATATTTAAAAAAACACCTCATTAATTTCAAATTAATGAGGTGTTTAAGTTTATAAAAATTCCTTATTACTCTCTAAAAGAATTTGCAATTATAATTTGCTTGAGTTGTTCTTTTAGATCAGTTCCTGTATCATAAACCATTTGTTCATTACTTGGAAAACGAACAAATCTATTATTTAACAATTCTCTTTGAGCGTTATTTAAAGCTCTTTTATCTCCATCATAAGTAGCATAAAAATGTTCGAAAACAAATTCGCTTTCAATAGGAAATACATCTATAAGTTGATGGGTTTTGTAATTGTAATATTTAACTTGTCCTACTACTCTAGTTGATTTAAATTGTGAAGTTTCATAAAATTTACATTTAACATCAATAAATTTATCA
>CAMZLV010000038.1 GCA_947311835.1 uncultured Lutibacter sp.
ATGTTTTTACAACTCAAAGATAATTTGAGATACTTAAATTCTTTCTCTTTTTTTAAACTTTTTTTTAAACGTTTAGGACGGGATTGAATCAAAACCTAATATTTTACCTTTCCCAACATTTTGTGATTGATAATATATAGCATCACCAACTGGAAAATACATACCAGTTACAAGGTTTGAAGTATGATTGTAAAAAATAGAAAAAGAATGCCTTTTTATATTGTAAGCAAGTTCAAAATTATTTATGTATTCAGGTTTTAAGTTTGGATTACCTATTTGATAGCTAAAGTCATTAATTTTAATAACATAAGGATTTAGTACACTAAAATTAGGTCTATTAATTCGTCTATTAAAACTGAATGATACAGATTGTTTATTTTTAAACTCTTTTGATAAAAACATTGATGGAAAAAAATCTAAATAATTTTGAGAAACAGGTGTGTTAGTTAAAATATTAACACCATTTATTTTTGTATTTTCGACACGTAAGCCAATTTTCGCATTAATGTCTTTTAGTATTTTTCGAGAAACGGTAAAATAACTTGCTAATATATTTTCAGTAAAATCATAAGAGTTTGTTCTACCCACATCAATTATATAATTTCCATTAACCAAATTTTCACCTACCGTTTTATTATCCCTATTAGTTTTAGTAAATTTAATACCTGACGAAAAATCACCAACTTTATTAATGGTTTTTATAAAATCTAATTGTGTAGATATAATATTTGTTGATGCATCAGTTCTACTACGTTCTGAAATATCATCATAATAACCTTGTTCGTATATGGTTGTGGCATCAAATCCACTGTTGAAATCTTGTGTTGCATAATCGCCTATAAAATTAATTTTACCACCTAAAGAGTCTAATTTAATCGAATAGTTTATAGAAGTATTAATGTACTTGACATCTCTATTATGTGGTGTCTTTGTAATTCCTTTGTCTAAATATAAATTATCGGAATAAATACCGATTCCCGAATTTGCTTTATTAGTCTTATTATTTGTTGTTGTGTAAATTTCAAAGCCGAGTTCGTGCTTTTTGGAAGGTTGGTAAGTAGTTCCAACAGTAAATGTATAGCGTTTAGAATTTTCAAGAAAACTTCCATTTTCTATAAGTTGTCTATTTATATTATTGTAGATTGTACTACTTTTTACAATTCCGCTGTCTTCTGCACTATTTAAAGAAATCGTACTATATATATTCCACTTTTCTGTTCCGTAGTTAATATTGCCAGATGTATAGAAGTTAGGATGTTTTCCTTTTTGAGTTTGGTATACTTTGAATTGGGTAAATAATCCTTTTCTATTTTCTTTTAATATAATGTTTACAACTCCACCTTGAACATTTGCATCCATTTCGGAAGATGTATTTGTTTGGACTTCTATTTTTTCTATATTACTAGCATCTATATTTTTAATATAATTAGCCAATTCATCTCCTGATAAATTTAATTTTCTACCATTAATTAAAACTGTTGCCGATTTATTTTGAACTAAGATATTATCATTTCCATCTACAAAAACATTTGGAACTCTTTTTAATACTTCAACTCCATCAAAACCACTTTTTACAGGACTACTTGCTACATTAAAGATTAGTTTATCGGCTTTGCGTTCAAAAATTTTTTTTCTACCTATTATGATAATTTCATCTAATTCATTTTTGAAATTTAGAATAATTACTCCTAAATCTATTGAAGAATTTAAATTTTTAACAAAATCCTCAAACCCAATAAAACTAATAGTCAACTTAAACGCGCCTTTTTTATCTGTTTTTATTGTAAATTTTCCTTTTTCATCAGTAATTGTCCCTTTTATAATTTCATTATTTTGATTGGTTAATACTACATTAGCAAATTCAACAACTGCATTAGAAGAATCTAAGACAGTTCCTCTTATTTCAATCTGTGAATACGATGAGCAAAAAATAAGAAAAAAGAAAATAGTAGGTCTGAAAAGTTTCATTTAAAAGTTTTTATCAAACTTAAATCTTATTCCTTTGTTCGATTAACTTTCAATCATATAAAAAGTAAGGACAACCCTTTCTTTTTATTCTAGTAACCTGAGTTCAATATAAGAATTTTCGTTATTGATTGTCAATCAGCAGGTTAGTGCGTGAATGTCATTGCGAATGAGGTACGAATGTGGCAATCTCACATTTCAAAGACAGATTACTTCTGTCATACTTTCTTCGTAATTACGTTATGTATTAATTTTCTAGTCTTTAATAATGTTTTTTAGGTCGAACTCAGGTTAGTATCATTCTAAATCATATAAAACCTTTTTCCTTCGCTACCAAAAGAAGTTCCCTATCATCTACACTCTTAATATTAAAAACAACTTTAAGGTTTCTTTTTCTCTTTTCAATTCCTGCTATAGAAAGAGGTAAAATAGTAGGGAGATCTTTCATTCGTGTACCAATAGACAATTCATATAAAATTCTTCTATCTATATTATCTAGTAAAAATTCATTTGCTACTTGTTTGCGTAGTAATTTCACAACAGTTTTACTGTAATATGGTGGATCATTTAATATGGTATCTATTGCTTCAATAAGTTCTTTTGGTGAAATATCATTTTTTATTAAAAAACCATCAGGATCTAAACTTTTAAAGATACTATGAACACGATAGTTATCATTAAAGGTTGTAGAAACTATAATTTTTGTGTTTGGCAATAACTTGTTTATTTTCAAGCCTAAATCTTCTCCTGATAAAATTTTTCCATCCTTAGATGGTGGCAGTTTAATATCTAAAAAAGCAATATCGAGTTTTTTTTCTTTTACAGAAAATTCATTTATCAATTCAAATGCACTATCACAATTTTGAGCCGTTTGTATAGAAAACAAAACACCCTCATTTTGCTTACTATAATAATTAAAAGCAGTTTTATAAGCGTCTGAAATCAACGGATGATCGTCTATAATAAGAACTGAATATTTTTTGTTTTCCATTTGTCAATTATTTAATAGGAATTTGAATTTTTATTGTTGTACCTTCATTTCGTTTAGAGTAAATATTAAATACTCCATTTAATTTTTTTATTCTAGCTATCATATTTTTTATCCCAATACCGTTTTTATTTTTATTGATGTCAAAACCAATGCCGTTATCTTTTATACTCAATACTAAATCTTTATTATTAAGTATAAAAATAATACGTACCTCTTTAGCAAAAGCGTATTTAATGATGTTTTGTAAGGATTCTTGTAATATTCTATAAAGGTTTACCTTAATTTTTCCATCAACATTTTGCCAATTAATATGTTCGTCAAAATCAAGTTCATATCTAAAATTTCCTATTCCACATTTACTTTCTATAAGTTGCCTGATAATCGCAGTAAAATTAACTTGTGTACTATCAAAATTAGCACTTAATTTATGTGAAACTTCTCTAATCTCTTTTTCTATAGTTTGCAATTCTTCTAAAAATACCTGATGCTTTTCTTTTATGTCTTTACTACCTTTAATATCTAAAAATCCCAGCCCAACTCTTGTTCCAAACAATTTACCCAAAATACCATCGTGCAACTCCTCTGCAATTCTGTTGCGCTCTTTTACTCGCTCATTTTCTAATTTTTCTTGCTGTTTTAAAGTTATTAAATAAACTTGCTCATCAGCTATTTGTTGCTTGTTTTCTAATAGTAGTTTTTCAGTTTTAGATTGCTGATTTTTTAAAAAATACAGTAACCCTAATATTAAAATCAATCCCAAACTCGTTACCAGTATCCATATTTTTTGTTCTGTCAAAAGTTTGTTTTCTTCTATATATTCATCCGTTTCATAGACTATCCGTGCAAACCTATTTCGAGTTTTTCGCTCTATATTTTGTAAACTATCACTAAATTGAATATGCTTTTTTAAATATGCTAAGGAATGTTTACTATCTAATTTTGACAATAAAAATAAACTCTCTAAATATTCTCCACCATTTTTTATTTCTTTTGCTAAACTAGTTGCTTCTTTAATATAATTAATTGCTATACTAGTATCTTGTTTATATGCATAATATTGTGCTAAATGCTTTTTACTAATTACAATACCTTCTTTATTATTCATACTATCTCTAAGATACAAGGCTTCTTTTAAGTCCTTAGCAACAGTAGTGGTGTCTTTCATTAAAAACTTACAAAAGGCGCTATTATCTATAACTCTTGCATAGCTACCTACACGTTGTGATTTTAAGCGCTTATTAACCAACACCTTATTGTAGTTCTCTAAGGCTTTCGCATACTCTTTTTGCGCTACATATATAATTGCACTATTATTATAAATAGCTTCATACAAAGGTTGATTGTTTTTTACCTTCTCAATATACTCCATTGCTTTAGCATAATAAAACAAACCGCTATCATACTCTTTTATATCACGCTGCAATTGCCCTAAATGATTATAACAAGTAAATAGGGATTTGTAATTTTTTATTTTTTTGAATTTTTTAATTGCTTCAAAGGTCAATACTTCACTCCCAGTATAATCCTTAAAACGCCCTTTTATAAAAGCCATTCCGTACTGTGTTTTGGCAGATTCAAATATATAATTCTTTTTATCAAAATAAGTATGCGCTAACCTAAAGTTATAAAAAGCACTATCATACTCTTGTATTTTAATGTAATAACTAGCGTAATTCCAATACACATTACCTATAGCAAAAGTATCTTTAAGTTTTTTAGCAATAGTCAAAGTTGCTTTATTTCGTTTTTTAAACAGTAAAGTATCACCAAGTTTAAGACTTCGGTAAGCAATTTTACTTAAATTTCTAACCGCTAAGGTATCTATTTCTAAAGATTGAATAGTTTGATATGATTGAAGTAAAAATTGTTTCCGTTTACGTAAAGGATATGCATTGTTTTTTGAGTTTTCAATCCAAATAGCAACACTATCTTTCGCAACTTTTAGAGGAGTAATTTCAACCTCTTCCTTATTTTTAATACAAGACTGCAAACTACCACTAAATACGAGTAGCACAAACAATCTTTTATATATTCGTTTAATATTCAAATGATTTATATTTAAAACAAATCTATAAAAAAATAGGCTGTCTAAAAAGTTTTAACTTTGTCATTTTGAGCAAAGTTTGTCATTTTGAGCAAAGTCGAAAAACCTAAAACAAAATACAACTTGTCATTTTGAGCGTAGCCGAAAAATCTCAAACAAAATACAACTTTGTCATTTTGAGCGTAGCCGAAAAACCTCAAACAAAATACAACTTGTCATTTTGAGCGAAGTCGAAAAATCTCAATCTATATAAAAATAAATCATCATTTTTTAAACAGCCTTTGTTTTTTTTTACTTAATCTTTACTTCCATCTCCTGTAGATTCACTACCATCTCCTGTTGCCTGTATATTTTCAACAGTGTTGGTTTGGTAGTCATCATCGTCATCAGTACAAGAGTAGAAAAGGGTTAAGAATAGAAATGTAAAAAAGATTAATTTTAATTGTTTCATAATACAAAAATTTAAGATTTAACAGTAGGTGTTTAGGCCGTAAATACAGCATAATTATTTTTTAAACATTGTGTACACAATTAATTGCGTTATTTAAACGCAGGAATATTCTTTGACTAAAGTAGAGAGATATATAGTTTCTCGCTACAAGAAAAATCTTATTTTAGTGAACACTATTTATCTGCGAGTGAAACATCGCTTTTATATAGGGTAATTAGTTTAATGCAATCATTGTGTTTTTTGATAGTGAATTGTTTATCAAATCTATATTTGCTAAAAATGTTTTTGTGAAGGGTATTTTATGCTCATTAATAATACATATGTGTTTTCCATAATGAATTCTAGAAATAGAATTTTTATTAACGATATAACTTTTATGAATTCTTAAAAAAAATTGAGGTAGTAAGTTCTCAAAAACTTTTAGTGTCTTATAAGCACTTATTACGCTACCATCAGCCATATGAAAGTCTGTAGTGTTATTGTCAGCCTTTAAATAAAGAATATCATCTATATTCAAGTATTGGTAATCCTTATACGATTTTAGACATATCGTTTCAATTTGTTTAACGGGATGTTTTTTTATATATCTAGAGAGACTTTTTCTAATTGAGAATTCCGTTAAAGGTTTAACTAAAAAATCTGAAAAATCATAATTATACGCTTCAAATGCTTTTCCTTGTATTGACGATAAAGCTATAAAATAAGGTGTAGTTGTAATGCATTGATGAATTTTGAGTAGAAATTCGGCAAAGTTAATTTTAATAGAATCAAAGTTTAAAAATATAAGTTCCGGAGTATTCTTTAATATGATATTTAATGCCTCTTCTTGATTTTCATTTACTTCAATAAATGAAATTTCAGGAAAATCAAAACCAACAGCTTTTATTAATTTAACAGTATTTTTTGCATCATCTATTATTAAACAATTTACCATTTTTACTTTTTTAAGCAAATTAATAATGTAAAGTGTGTTTTAGGTATGAACTTGCGTTACAATAAATAAGGCTAACACTTACCTTTCATTCACCTTTAATCCACCTTTCATTCACCTTTAATGCATGTTTAATGCATGTTTATCAAATACTAATAACGAAATAGAGCGTATTTTTCAACCCATACAAATAAAAAAGCATCCCTTTTATTTTGATATTAAATAATTAATCCAAATATTTGCAACATCAATATGAAAAAACAAATTTTAAATATTATTTCTATGAATGTCATTGAGATTATTTCTCAACGATAGGAAGTGCTATTTAATTAACATAAAATAACCGATAGCCTTCCATATGGAAGGCTATTTTTTTATATCAAATTATGAATACTATTATAAAAATTATTATTTCTGTCATTATTAACTTTCAAACAAGTTGATACAGCTAACTATTACCCTAAAAAAGCCTGTATCTAAACAAAAGATACAGGCTTTTTTTATATCCAATAAAATCAACTTGAATAGTGTATTTGATTTTAAATAAAAAACTAAAAACCAGTTGATTACATACTATTTAGCAGTGTTAGAAGTAGTAAGAAAATACAAAGCATAAAAACAAACAGTAAATCAACCTTTAATTTTGAAAATTATTAGAAATAAAAAATCCAAAAATGGAATTAAATAAATACAGCAAACAAGTCACGCAAGACGATACACAACCTGCAGCACAAGCCATGTTGCATGCTATTGGTTTAACCAAAGAAGATTTGAAGAAACCTTTGGTTGGTATTGCAAGTACAGGTTACGAGGGAAATCCGTGTAATATGCACTTAAACGACTTGGCAAAACTAGTTAAGAAAGGAACTAAAGAAGCAGATATAGTCGGACTCATATTTAATACAATAGGAGTTAGTGACGGTATTTCTATGGGAACTCCAGGAATGCGTTATTCACTTCCTTCTCGTGATGTCATTGCAGATTCTATGGAAATAGTTGTACAAGCATTAGCATATGACGGTTTAGTAACCGTTGTAGGATGCGACAAGAATATGCCTGGAGCCTTAATGGCAATGTTGCGTTTAAATCGCCCTTCTATTTTAGTCTATGGAGGTACAATCGCTTCTGGATGTCATAACGGAAAAAAATTAGATATCGTTTCTGCTTTTGAGGCTTGGGGCGAAAAAGTAGCAGGAACTATTACGAATGAAGAATATCAGCACGTTATAGAAAAAGCGTGTCCAGGAGCAGGTGCTTGTGGCGGCATGTACACTGCAAATACCATGGCATCAGCAATTGAAGCCTTAGGAATGAGTTTGCCGTACAATTCATCAAACCCTGCAATTAGTAATGAAAAAGAAACCGAAAGTATTGAAGCAGGAAAAA
>CAMZLV010000039.1 GCA_947311835.1 uncultured Lutibacter sp.
GAAAAAACAGAAAATACAATTTACGAAGTTGATTTTACTAAACCTACTGCAATAATAATGGGATCAGAACATAGAGGTGTAAACCCTTCTATCCTAAAAATGGTAGATGCGAAAGCAAAACTACCTTTATTAGGCGAAATAGAGTCCTTAAACGTTTCCGTAGCTTGTGGAGCATTTTTATATGAAGTAGTAAGACAACGAATCGTTTAAATTAATAAACTAATTTAAATCTTCTGTGTTTTTTTCAGGCTCTTCTATTATTGGTGGATTAAAATTACCTTGTTCATCAAACAACAAATCAAATTCGGTTTGTTTGAACTGATATGTTGGTTTTTGTGGGCCAATTTTTCTGTAAATAAAGGCAAGTAGCATTCCTGTCAAAAAACCAGACAAATGACCTTCCCAAGACATATGATCTTTAATAGGAAATACATACCAAACCATACTTCCGTATAAAAAAATAACAGCCAAAGACAGCGCAATCAAACGGTAATATTTCCTGAAAATTCCGCTAAAAAAAATAAAACTAAACAGAAGATACACTACTCCACTTGCTCCAATATGGTATGAGTCGTCAGCAAGAATCCAAGTTAGCAAACCAGTAAATAAGGTGCCAATAACTAAAATAGTGAAAGCAACTTTTCGATAGAAATAAAATAAAGCAATGGAAAGTACAACTAAAGGAATTGAATTATTTACCAAATGTGATGTGCCACTATGAATAAATGGAGAGCATAAAATGCCTCTCAAACCTATAATTGATTTAGGATAAATTCCGTATTTGTTAAAGTTAAAACCAAATTGTAATTCAATCCAATAGACAAACCAAATAGCAAAAAGCATCAGAAAAGGAATGGCTAGAACTTCAATATCAAATTTAAATAATTTTTCATCTTTCATCTATATTTAAATCATCAAAAACATTTCCAAAATAGAAAGGTCTGAAATATTGTCATAATAGTCACTCCATTTATCAATAAAACTATTATTTTTACCTTATGAATGAACCATTGGCAGAAAGAATACGACCAAAAACGCTTGAAGATTATATAAGCCAACAGCACTTGGTTGGAAAAAAAGGGTATTTGACACAACATATCAAGCAAGGCATTATCCCATCAATGATACTTTGGGGACCTCCAGGAATTGGTAAAACTACGCTTGCTACTATTATTGCAACAGAATCTAAACGTCCGTTTTATACGTTAAGCGCAATAAATTCTGGAGTAAAAGATATAAGAGATGTAATTAATAAAGCCAAACAAAGTGGCGGTTTATTTACCACCAAAAATCCTATTTTATTTATTGATGAAATTCATCGTTTTAGTAAATCACAGCAAGATTCTTTATTAGGTGCAGTAGAAAAAGGTTGGATTACTTTAATTGGTGCTACAACAGAAAATCCGAGTTTTGAAGTTATTCCTGCCCTACTCTCTCGCTGTCAAGTTTATATTTTAAATTCATTTGAAGAGGATGATTTGATAGCCTTACTACATCGTGCAATTGAAAAAGACAGTTTCTTATCTAAAAAGGATATAACACTTAAAGAAACCGATACCCTTTTAAGACTGTCAGGAGGAGATGCGCGTAAATTGCTAAATATTTTTGAATTACTGGTTTCATCCGAAGAAAAAGTAACCATTACAAATGATTTTGTAATGGAACGCGTACAGAAAAACATGGCTCGTTATGATAAAACTGGAGAACAACACTATGATATTATTTCAGCATTTATTAAATCAATTAGAGGAAGTGACCCAAACGCTGCTGTATATTGGCTTGCAAGGATGATAGAAGGTGGAGAAGACGCAAAATTTATTGCACGTAGATTACTTATTTTAGCATCTGAAGATATCGGTAATGCAAATCCAACTGCTTTAATATTGGCTAATAATACTTTTCAGGCAGTTACTACTATCGGCTTTCCAGAATCGAGGATAATATTAAGTCAATGCGTTATTTATTTGGCCAATTCTCCTAAAAGCAATGCTTCATATGAAGCCATTGGCAAAGCGCAAGAATTGGTTCGTCAAACTGGAGATTTATCAATTCCGTTACACTTACGAAATGCACCAACAAAGTTAATGAAAGACTTAGATTATGGTAAAGATTATAAATATGCACATAGTTATGAAAACAACTTTGTAAAACAAGAATTTATGCCAAATGATATTAGCACAACAAAACTCTATGAGCCTGGAAATAATGCGCGTGAGAATACGTTTAGAGAATTTCTAAAAAAACGTTGGAAAAAATATAAGTATTAAAATTTAATCTGTACTTGCTCTTTAACCAATTTGCCATTTTCATAATATTCTACAATCCAAACATCATTTAATTTATATAAAACACCTTTTTTATCTTTTAAAATATAGATGTTTTTTGCACTTGTTTGATGAATAGTATACACTCGTTTTGGCGTACTATCTACTAGTTGAAATCCATTTTGAATGGCTTGCGCATACAATAATACATCACTTTTTGAGGTTTGAAGGTTTTGAATATCTTCAGTAGTTGTAACTTTTAAAATCGAATCGTTTACTTCTTTTTTATCTTTTTGTTCGGTATTAGATACAACTTCTTGTGCGGTCACATCAGTTTGAGGTTCGTATTTATAATTTTGTCTTTTTATATCTTCAAATGCCTTACGTATAACTTCATGATATGCTTTTTTGTATTCTTTTTCTCTAGTTACTGCTTGATGTGTAGAAAAAACAACTTGATTATTACAGTTAACCAAATCAAAATTCATTTTGGTTTTAAAAACACCCTTACCATTAATTAATTTTGCTGTAAGCGCCAAACACCTGTTTTTTGCTAAATCATCAGGAAAACTATCCGTACTTAAAAACGTTGTAAAACCAGCCTTTTCAAACAAAAATTTAGTCAAGGAATTAATCTTAAAAGCATCTGCTGTTTTTTGAAATTCATACTGATTTGGCACGATTATATACTTATAATCGTTTAATTTGCTTTGAGAAAAACTTACTATTGTAGTAAGAAAAAGGAATACAAATACTGTTTTAATTTTAATCATAATAAACTTATTTAAAGATATTTTTTTAAATCTAACAATCGTTCTATACTCAGTATAGAAGAATCTTTAGGTTGATTCTCAAAATTACAATAAATTGGTAAGATTCCGAAGTTTTTTGCACCAATAATATCCGCTTCCCAACTATCACCAATCATAACGCTCTCTTGTTTTTGAGCATTTGCAATTTTAAGCGCATATGCAAATATTTCAGGATTCGGTTTTTTTACACCAACACTTTCTGAAGTGATAATCTCTTCAAAATAACCATCTAATTTTGAATTTTTTAATTTAGTTGCTTGTATTTCACTAAAACCATTGGTAATAATATGTAACTTGTATTTTGACTTCAAATAATTTAATATATCATACGTACCCTCAAAAACTTCATTAAAAGTTGGTAAAACGCTAATGTAATCAATTGCTAATTTATTTATTAAATCATCAGAAATTTTAAACTCTAACGCATCAAAAGTATCTTTTAGCCTTCCGTATTTCAAATCTGATTTTGAAACTTTATTTTCTCTAAACAGTTTCCAATAATCCATATTTATTGGCTTATAATACTGTAAAAATTGATTGTTATCGATATTCATATTATTTTTTATAAAAATAGTCTGAAATGTTTTGGCTGAATTAACTTCGAAATCCCAAAGTGTATGGTCTAAATCGAAAAAAATGTGTTTTATTTGCATATATTTTAAGTGATAATGAATATTAAAAAACTGAAAATATACAATTTTTCCTTAACTCTTTTTCAAAAAAATGTTTTTGCAATGTTTAAGGGTACTTTTGTTGCTCAAATATTAGGAGTTATTGGCGGTTTATTTATCGCTAATATTTATGGCCCTAAGAGTTATGGTATTTATGGTGTTTTTTTGAGTATGGCTTCTATTATTACAGTAGTAAATACACTACAACTAGAATACGCTATTGTTTTAACTCCCAAAAAACAAGATAAAAAACAAATAGTCAATCTGCTTATTTTTATTTCAACAATAATCACTTTATTGAGTCTCCTTTTATTGTTTTTCTTCAAACAAAGTACTAATTTTAGTATTAATGAAAATTTATTTGTTGGAATTATTGCTGCTTTTCTGTTGAGTTTAGTTAAAATTTTCGAGTTCTCTTTAATTTCGAAGGATCATTTTAAGGTAATTTCTTTTTCAAAAATTTTAACTACATTATTTACAATTAGTTTTCAAATACTGTTTTTTTATATTTCTCTTAAGAAAGGGCTTATTTATGGCTATCTAATTTCTATTTTTTTAGTTTCAATTTATTTCTTTAAAAAAAATGGTGAAAAAATTAATTTTATCAACTTTAAAAAAAAAATAGAACTTATTAAAGACTATCATTCTTTAGTCAAATATGCTTTTCCATCAAATTTAATAAACACGATTGCTAACAACATAATGCCCATACTTATTATGATGTTTTTTAGTAATTCTGAATCTGCTTCTTATTTTTTAAGTATTAAAATACTCGGAGCGCCTTTTATTCTAATTTCTAACGCTATTTCTAAACCTTATTTTCAAAAAGCAACTGAACTTTATAAAAATAAGGACTATCATCTTTTAAAATTTACTAAAAAAGTTGTAACTAATAGTACAATTATAATGGTGCTGTTTATAATCTTATTAAATATATTTATAAAGTATTTTCTCAGTTATTTTTTTGATGATAAATGGACTTATCTTATGGATTATTCTTTAATTTTAAGTTTCTTGTTTATCGCAAAAAGTATTTTTTCACCCATAAGTTACATCGTAGAAATTATGGATAAAAATCATATTGGCTTACTGTTTAATTGTTACCTTATAACTGTAAATATAATTGCTATATATTTAGCCATTCGTCAAAACGATAGCCTCTCAGGAATTATTTTCTTATCCTTTATTAATGGATTAGGATATATTTTTATGTATTTTTACTTTTTAAAACAAATAAAGAAACAAACATCTATAAATGAATTTAAATAAGTATTCTAGATTTAAACACCTACTTGTAGATCCATATACTAAAGATTCGTTAACTCTCAATACAAACCTATCTTTTTTTAAAAACAAAAACAATAATCAATATCCTATTAAACAAAATGTTTGTGTTTTTATCAATCAGAAGGAAATAAATACACAAAACTTTAATTATATTGAACATTATCAAAATGATGGAAAAGAATTTGATTACTCGATTGAATATAGCAGTAAAACAACACAATACGAAATATATAGACTTTACCAAACAATAACTTCACTAATTAAAATAAAACCCAACATTACAATATTAGATGTTGGCTGTGGCAATGGTTGGGTCGCTAAAGAATTTGTAAAGAAAGGATGCAATGTTATTTCGGTTGATATTTCATTTGAAAATACAAGTAGAATTATCAATCAAATTCCTGATGAAAATCATATTGCCTTAATGGCAGACTCTTATAATTTACCTATAAAAGAAAATAGTGTTGACTATATTATTGCTTCAGAAATTATGGAGCATGTGATTGATCCTAAATTGTTTATTAAGTCTCTTTTCAACGTGTTAAAAAAAGACGGAAAATTAATTATTACAACACCATATAATGAAGTAATTGAACATTCACTATGCATTCACTGTAATAAAAAAACACCAAAAAACGCTCATTTACATTCGTTTAACGAGTCGAATATAAAAAACTATTTACCTGAAAATATTGGTAATTACAAATCTTTTAGAATCCACAATAAAGCTTTAATAAAACTAAACATCCACCGTGCTTTGTACTTTTTGCCACTAAAACTTTGGCTGTTTCTCGATAAATTAGTTAGTTATTTCTACAATAAATCTTACCGATTAATACTTGTTGTTAAAAAATAATTGTTTTTGATAACTAAAATACGTTTCTTCTTGCGCACCAAAACTTCTGAAAAAATAAGCTATACCTGGAATCATTGAGCCTTCAAAATCAAAAATATAATTCGTATTTGCATATTTTTTTATTATTAGATCTATTATAAAAGGCATTGCTTGTTTTTTTCTCCCTTCTACTGATACTGCTGAAAACAAATAAGTGATTCTTCTAGTGTCTTTCAAAAAAAAGGCTCCTCCAATCAATTCGCCTTTTAAATTTTCAACAGTTAATATATATGATTGCTTCGTGTTTTCCGAAAACTTAATTAATTGCTCTAATTTATCATAATCAGATTTGTTAATCTGAATAGTACCTTTTTTCTGATTAATAAAAAGATTAACAACTTCCTTATATTTAGAAGATTTTTTAATAGTTATCGTATCATTTTCATATTGCTTATAGCTCCTTCTTCTTCGATACTTATAATTTTCAAACAACTCAAAATACTGTTTATTTAACGGTAAAATATAATTGGTTTTTTGTTGAATATTAGATCCTTTTAACAAATTATCCGAATTAAAATTTAGAGTCACTTTTTTAAACTTTTTTGGTATGCTGTTTATAAAATCATTTAATTTTACGGAAGTCAAATCAATTGATGAGAAAATACCTAGTTGTTGTGTCCAACAAGGCATATAAATATACTTTATAAAATATTTACTTCGCCAAGGCAACGGCATTACTGCAGCGTAATCATCTAACACTAACACATCCCAATTATCTGCAACGATATCTAAATACCAAGAATACGCATATATACGCGCGTTAATCGAGTTTTCAATACAATTATTGTACTTATCTACATCTAAAACGGCTCTTTTTATATAGCGTATCAAATTAATCTAAATTTGAAATTATCTGTTCATATATTTTTGACCAACCTTTCCAACGTTTATTTTCACTAAACGTTTCATTATGAAAAAGCAAAACAAACATCCCGTTTACTGCTTTCACTTCTTGTAATAGTTGATTTATTTTAGATTTTGCTACTACAGGTACATAGTTTTTATAATCGTTTAATGTTGTATCCATAACTGCAAAAGGAAACACTTTTAATGGTGTTTGAATTTCAAAAACCAAATCATAAAAATAAAAAGGCGTACAAGTACTTGCCCTAAAACCGAGTTCTTGTGCGTATCCCATAGAATAATCTTCTTGGATTTCTAAATCAATTAAATTTTGATATGTTTCTGGTATTTTTAATCGCAAGTAATGTTGTCGCGATTTTAAAATAGGTTTGTTGACAATTCCTTCTAATTTTTGTTTTTCATATTTCAATTTTTCAGCATTTTTTATTGTAAAATATGAAGGATGCAAGCCTACTTCTACATAATCTGCAATTGATTTAATCAATGATCTAAACTTATTGTTTGAAGAAGAAATGTTTGTGTCATAAGTAGTATAATCACCTATTAAAAAGAAAAAAATAGTTTTAATTTTATACTTTTTTGATAATTGTAAAATGTATGAATAGGTATCATATGGATCTTTTCTTATACGTGATATTACCAAAATTCGTTCTATTAAAATATCTAATCGAAATGCAAATAAATCTCTAAGGAAACCTCCTAAATTACGTATAAAGCCCTTCTCTTTATAAGCAAATGTATTGTCAATATCAATTGTAGAAATAAATTTAAAAGTTCTATCTTTATATTCATAATCTGGAAATTTTAATTTTAAAACTTCTAAAAATTTCAACGCCCAAATATCTATCAACGGTTTGTTTAAAAATTGATGTTTATATGCTAGACTTTCAGTTGCAGGAAAACGTTCATATTCATCTTTAACATAAGGAAGATACTCTTCATATCTACTCATTAAATAAAAACCTGCAGCAAATATATCAAAAGGGATTGAAGATGTTTTTCCTGTAGCAAAAAAGCATGGAATTTCATCCCATTTTGACATATTTATTTCTATATCTCTAACACCTTGTTCAAAAAGTAAATCATGACTTCTTACAAAAAATTCTTTACCTAAAGGTGCTTTAGAATAGGTCATTTTTAAACCGTTGTGCGCAACAAATTCATCAACAGTAGTGGTAAAACTTACTGGAATTTGCAATATTCTAACAAAAAAATGTTTGAATATATAAGTAAGTCTAGGTGTAATTTTATGTGTATAAACGAGTATCAAATCTTATAAAATATTATCATCGGCAAAGCTAAAATACGCTTTTTCGGTAATTATTATATGGTCTAATAATTTTATATCTAAAGTTTGTCCTGCTTTTTTAATTTTTTGAGTTAAATTTTTGTCAGATGTACTTGGTATTAAAGTGCCTGAAGGATGATTATGTGTTATAATTAAACCTACTGCTGATAATTCCATTGCTTTTTTAAAAAGCAATCTTGTATCTACCATTGTACCTGTAATTCCTCCTTTACTCAATTGTGTTTTTTGAATAATTTTATTAGAATTATCAAGATATAATACCCAAAATTCTTCGTGAGGTAAATCTCCAATAATTGGTTGCATTATTTCAAAAACATGTTTACTACTCGTAATTTTAGACTGAATTAACGCCTTTTCCAATCTTCTCCTTCTACCAAGTTCTAAAGCAGTGACTATCGACACTGACTTCGCTTCGCCAATACCTTTAAACTGCGTTAATTGTGCTACTGATAATCGAGCCAAAGTATTTAAATTATTACTTACTGAAGCTAATATTCGTTTGGACAAATCTACAGCAGATTCTTGTCTGTTTCCAGAACCTATCAATATCGCTATCAATTCAGCATCTGAAAGCACTGATTTTCCTTTTATAATCAATTTTTCTCTTGGTCTATCGTCTTCTTTCCAATTTTTTATTGATATCGGACTGCTTTTAGTTTTCATAGAATTTTATTTTATCAAATATAATCTATAATTCTATCAAATTGAAAAATTAATTTATCAAAGCTGCTACCTCATCAAAATTTATTCCTCCATAATTACCTGAACTCATTAATAATAAGGCTGTATTTTCAAATTTTTGAGAGAATAAAAATTCTTTAAATTCCTTCGGATTGGTATAAATAATCAAATCATCACGCTTAAATGCGTTGGCAATTTGTTGTGCTGTTACCTCTTCTAATTTTTTAATTTCAACAGCGTGAGGCGAATAAAAAACAACAGCAACATCAGCAGTAGCTAATGCTCCTTCATATTCTTTCAAAAAATCAGCATTTAAACTACTATAGGTATGTAATTCTAAACACGCAACTAATTTTCTGTTCTTAAACTGTTTTTTAACAGCATTAGTTGTTGCTTTCACCTTTGATGGCGAATGTGCAAAATCTTTAAATATAACGGCAGTTTCACTCTCAGCAATCTTTTCTAAACGCTTACTTGCTCCTTTAAAAGTGGCTATCGCTTCGTAAAAATCATCTTGATCAATACCAACATGCTGGCAAATCCATTTAGCACCTGCAAGATTCTGTAAATTGTGTTTTCCAAAAATTTCTAAAGGCAATTTCCCAATAGCTGTTTCTAAATACGTAACTCCATTTTCAATAGTATATTTTGGTGTTTCATACGGATATTTTTGAATGAAATTCGTACTATTTTCGACTACTTTTTGAACTTCAACATCTTCTTGGTTATACACCATAATTCCACCATTAGTCAATGAGTCTGTAAAAATTTGAAACTGCTCAACATAATTTTCAAACGTTGGAAAAACATTGATATGATCCCAAGCAATACCACTTAACAAGGCAATATTTGGCTTATACAAATGAAATTTTGGTCTGCGATCAATTGGTGAAGATAAATACTCATCACCTTCTAAAATAATAAATTCGTTATCATCTGTAAGGTGTACCATTGTATCAAAACCCTCTAATTGTGCGCCAACCATATAATCTACTTCTCTTTCATGATAATGTAATACGTGCAAAATCATAGAAGTAATCGTAGTTTTACCGTGCGAACCTCCAATTACAACACGTGTTTTGTCTTTAGATTGTTCGTACAAAAACTCAGGATACGAATAAATTTTAACACCTAATTCTTGCGCTTTCTTTAATTCAATATTATCCTTTTTGGCGTGCATTCCAAGAATCACAGCATCTAAATTGGTTGTTATTTTTTCTTCAAACCAACCAAATTCTTTGGGCAACAATCCTTTTGCTTCTAATCGCGATTTTGAAGGATTAAAAATAGCATCATCGCTTCCTGTTACTTCATATCCCTTTGCGTGTAATGCCAAGGCTAAATTGTGCATTGCGCTTCCTCCTATTGCTATAAAATGTATTTTCATCTTCACTGTTTTTTCTACCGCAAATTTAATCATTCTACAATATGATACTATCTATTTTTAAAAATTAGTTTTAACAATTCTGTTCACTCACAACTCAAGACTCAAGACTCAAAACTCAAAACTCAGAACTCAGAACTCACAACTAACAACTCAAAACTCAAAACTCAAACACTTTCCCTCACTCAAACAACCACTTCACTCATTTATATCAATTTTAGGTATAACTTTTGCTATCTTTACAGTATCATAAAAAATGAACAATGAAAAAATCAATTCTGTTATTTCTATTACTAATGACTATTTCACAATTTTCTAACGCACAAAACAACTTTGATAATTACGCCAAAGATTGGGAAATCGTTACTAAATTAGAGTTAGAAGCCTTGCCAAAATCCGCTTTAAAAGAAGTAGAAAAAATATACATTAAGGCAAAAAAAGACAACAATGCTCCTCAACTTATCAAAACCTTATTGTACAAATCTAAATTTGCTTTAACGCTTGAAGAAAATGCGCAATTAAAGGTAATAAAAGGTATTGAAGCCGAAATTAAACAAAGTAAATTCCCAACTAAAAATATTTTAGAAAGTATTCTTGCTGATATGTTTTGGCAATATTTTCAACAAAACAGATGGAAGTTTTACAACCGTACAAAAACAACCAACAAAGTTGATGCAACTGATTTTAGAACTTGGGATTTACAAACTATTT
Source organism: uncultured Lutibacter sp. (assembly GCA_947311835.1). Lineage (GTDB taxonomy): Bacteria > Bacteroidota > Bacteroidia > Flavobacteriales > Flavobacteriaceae > Urechidicola. The sequence goes on from CAMZLV010000039.1 coordinate 10,879, forward strand.
TTGAAGAAACACATACCTTGTTTCAAAACTCATTAAACAGTAGTCTTGAATTGCAACAAATTGATTTATCGCACTACAACGACATGCTAAATCTTCAAAAGAAATCAAAAGAATACAGACCAACTTTATATGATTTTATTGCGCATAGAGCCATTAATTTCTATAAAAATGATGAGCGAAACTTAAAGCGTCCTTCTTATAAATTTGAATTAGACAATCCTGATTTGTTAGGCGTAAATAAAAAATTTGTAACTACTGATATCTCATCAAAAGACAGCCTTTCACAGCAATTACACGCATTAAAACTATACAAAAACCTAACATTATTTCATTTAAAAGACAGCAATCCTACTGCATTGATTGACTTAACCTTGCATCGTCTTAATTTTGTGAGAAGTTATGGAGTTTTTGAAAATAAAGAAAGCATCTACTTTAACACTTTACAACAACTAAAAGAAACGCATAAAAATCACGAAGCGTCAACAGAAATTGATGTGAAAATAGCAGAATTTTACACTAATCTTGCGAATAATTACCAACCAAAAAAGAGCAAAGAACATCAATTTGACAAGAAAAAAGCATTGGAAATTTGTGACGATGCCATCAAGCGTTTTCCTGAATCAATTGGTGCTAAAAAATGCGAAAATATCAAAGGGAAAATCTTACAAAAAAGGGTAAATCTTACTGCTGAAAGGTATATTCCTATCAACACGCATTCTCGCCTATTGATTCAATATAAAAATACTGATAAACTCTATTTTAGAGCCTATAAAATCAGTAAAAAACAGCAAAAAAAATTCAACAAAATTTATGATGATTCAGTACGTGTAGCATTTATTAAAAAACTAAATGCCGTAAAAAATTGGAATGCAACATTGCGCAACGAACACGACTACCAACTACATAAAACGGAAGTTTTGTTGCCAAATCTAACGCAAGGCAATTTTATGATTGTTGCAACAACCAAAAATGATATTTTAGATAAAGACAAACTCTTTTCATACACTTTTATACAAAGTACCAATTTGGTATTGATTGAAAATGATATGGATGGAAACAACTCCTATCAAGTAGTTGATAGAAACAATGGAAAACCTATTGAAA
>CAMZLV010000040.1 GCA_947311835.1 uncultured Lutibacter sp.
AAGATCCTTTAGCCGAATTGGTAAAAATTGACGCTAAATCTATTGGTGTAGGACAATACCAACACGATGTTGACCAAACCAAATTAAATGACGAACTAGACAATGTAGTTTCTAATTGCGTAAATTTAGTTGGTGTAAATATAAATACTGCAAGCAAATCACTTTTAACTTCGGTTTCTGGAATCGGAGAAAAATTAGCCGAAAATATAGTTTTATATCGTAATAAAAACGGTGCATTTACATCAAGAAACGCAATAAAAAAAGTACCTAGATTAGGTGCAAAAGCATACGAACAAAGTGCTGGTTTTTTACGTATCAAAGATGGCGAAAATCCTTTGGATAATTCTGCTGTACATCCTGAGAGTTATGATATTGTAACAAAAATGGCATCAAAACTAAACGCAAAAACGAATGATTTAATTGGTAATTCAAAACTTTTATCAAACCTAAAGTTAAACGATTTTACAACATATAAAGTTGGTTTACCAACACTTATTGACATCAAAAAAGAATTAGAAAAACCAGGAATAGATCCTAGAGAAAAAGCAAAAGTTTTTTCTTACGATCCAACTATTAAAACCATCAATGATGTAATTGTTGGTATGGTTTTACCTGGAATTGTAAACAACGTAACTGCTTTTGGTTGCTTTGTTTCTATAGGAATTAAAGAAAGTGGTTTGATTCATATTTCTAACTTATCTGACACATTTGTCAAAGACCCAAATGAAATAGTAGGTTTACAACAACATATTATGGTCAAAGTTTTGGAAGTTGATATTGCTCGTAAACGTATTGGTTTGAAATTAGAAAAATAACAGCATTAAAAAAATAATAAAACTATAAAAAAGTTGTAAATTTATAGATTCTAAATTCTTCATTATTCTTCTGCTTTTTTTTGGAAGAATTCGTAGTTTTTTAGAAACCCTATTTTACAATTTTAAAACATAAAGAATGTCAAGAATAAAAGAATCCGAACTCATTTTAAATCCTGATGGTAGTATTTATCATCTTAATTTACATCCAGAAAATATTGCAGATAACATCATTTTTGTTGGCGATCAAAATAGAGTTAGTAAAATAACCAAACACTTTGATTCTATTGAATTTGAAACACAAAAAAGAGAATTTAAAACACAAACAGGACTTTATAAAGGCAAACGATTTACAGTTATATCAACAGGAATTGGTCCTGACAATATTGATATTGTGATAAATGAATTAGATGCATTAGTCAATATCGATTTAAAAACAAGAACTATCAAAAAAGAATTAAAATCACTTAATATTGTTCGTATTGGTACTTCAGGTTCTTTACAAAGTGATATTCCTGTAGACAGTTTTGTGATGGGAAAATACGGTTTAGGACTTGATGGTTTGTTACATTCTTATGTTGGAAATTCTATTTTCGAAACCGAAATAGAAGATGCATTCATCAAACAAACCAATTGGCATCCATACAAAGCAAGACCTTATATCATCAAAGGAAGTGAACTACTTGCCAAAAAATTAAGAGGCAAAGAAGTTTTTGAAGGATTTACAGCAACTGCTCCTGGTTTTTATGGACCTCAAGGGCGTGTTTTAAGACTTCCGCTGCAAGATGCGGAATTAAATAGCAATATTGATAAATTTAACCATAACGGAACACGCATTACTAATTTAGAAATGGAAACATCTGCAATTTACGGTTTATCAAGATTACTTGGTCATCAAGCACTTTCTATGAATGCCATTATTGCAAATCGTGCAAACGGAACATTTAGTAAAGATCCTTATAAAGTTGTTGAAAATTTGATTGAATACACGTTAAATAAGTTCGTATCATAAGCAACCTTTTATAATATTCGTATCTTAATAAAAAACACGTTTATTATGAAGAAAATTAGTTATTTATTAGCATTATATGTTTTACTAACTGCCTTTCAATGCGAAGATTGTGATGATTGTGGAGGAGAATATATAAGTATTACTCAAGAAGATTTGATTACTATATCTGAAAGCAATTACCATGTAAATGATACCATTTGGATAGAAACAGCAGTACCGAAAATTCTAACCAAAGACAACGGTGAAACAATCAATTTGAAAGAATTAGATGCAGAACACAGTTATTCATCTAACTTTTATTTAAAAAAACTTACTGCTTACGGTTATTCAGATATTTATTTAAATGAAAACACCATCGTATCAGTTGAAGGTGAAACACCAACGTTTACTGATACTAATTATCCTAGTGTAAATACACATCTAATCTACAATTCAAGTACAGAAAATTATAATTCTAAGTTTGGTATCGTACTTTTAGAAAGTGGAGATTATCTTATAAAGCCAACAACTGATTACAATCAAAAGATAAACATTTCATTTTCTTCTGCAACCTTTTATATTGATATTTTTACTACTATTGCAAACAGAAACTTAGAAGAATCATATCAATTTACAGTTGCACCTTAAAAAACAACTATGACAACCCTAAAAATCGGAGGCGTTCCAGAACACTTTAATATGCCTTGGCATTTGGCAATTGAAAACAACGAATTTAAAAAGCAAAACATAGACCTTATTTGGAAAGATTTTTATGGAGGTACTGGCGCAATGTGTAAAGCACTTCGCAATAAAGAGATTGACATTGCTATTATACTTACCGAAGGAATTATTAAAGATATCATTAATGGTAATGAAAGTAAAATTGTGCAAACTTATATCAATTCACCGCTACTTTGGGGAGTTCATGTTGGAGCAGCATCAAACTATAATACAATTGAAGATTTAAAAGGTAAAAAACCAGCAATCAGTAGATTTGGTTCAGGTTCTCAACTACTTGCCATTGTTAATGCAGTAAAACAAGGATGGAATCCAAACGAATTAGATTATGAAATAGTAGGTAATTTAAATGGCGGAATTGAGGCGCTTACCAACGGAAATGCTGATTATTTTTTATGGGAACATTTTACAACCAAACCACTTGTTGACAATGGTACATTTAGACGTATTGCCGACTGCCCTTCTCCATGGCCATGCTTTGTAATTGCAGTGCGAAATGAGATTTTAGACACTCATTATGATGAAATAAAAAAGATATTAAGAATCATCAATAAAAAAGCATCCTTATTTAGTTCGCAAACTAAAAAAGAACGTTATATCGATTTATTTTCTGCACGTTATAATCTTGAAAAAGAAGATATCAAAAATTGGTTAACTATTACAGATTGGAATCAAGGAAAACCAATTTCAAGAACATTAATTAAGAACGTACAAAATAAACTACTTAACTTTAACGTTATTGATAAAACTGTAAATGTAGATTTATTAACAAAAAAGATATATCTTTGATTTTTTTAAGACATAAAATAATATAACATGAAAAAATTAGCAATCCTATTCGTATTTATTTTCGCAACTGCATCACTTACTTCTTGTAAATCTCAAAAAGGTTGTGGTTTAACTAGCGATACTGACACGCCGACTACAAATCCTGTTAAACAGGTTTCTACGGTTGATACTACTGTTGTAGCATAATATTTATAGTTGTTTATAAAAACTAAAAGACCTCACAGGTTTTAAAACCTGTGAGATTTTTTTTTATTAACTGAGTAGGCGCTTTCAGAAGTAAGACTAACAAGATAGTTTTCTTCCCACATAAAGTCAAAAAAACTCAAGAATCATTTTTTTCTTGAGTTTTTTTCTGTTTTTAAGTTTTTTATTGGTGTTTTTTGACGACAC
>CAMZLV010000041.1 GCA_947311835.1 uncultured Lutibacter sp.
AAGTAAAAGAAACGCAACACGCTACGCTCAATACGCAATGCTCTTATAAAATTCCCGCAGGATGGCTGATTGAACAATGTGGTTTTAAAGGGAAACGCTATGGAGATGCTGGCGTACACAAAAACCAAGCATTAGTTTTGGTTAACTATAACAATGCAACTGGAAAAGAGATTTATGCTTTGGCTCAAAAAATTCAACAAACTGTTACTGATAAATTTGAAATTGATTTAGAGATTGAAGTGAATATACTATAAAATTTAGTCCATTTTATCACAAAAAAATAACTCATTTTAACCGATTTCCATATCTTTGCATTCTAAATCTTAGATTATGAAATTAGCATTGATAACAATTGGTTTATTACTACTTGGCGTAGCTGGAATTGCCATCAAATTGTGGGCAAAAAAAGACGGTAAATTTGCAGGTACTTGTGCAAGTCAAAATCCGCATTTAAACAAAGATGGCGAGGCTTGTGGCTATTGCGGTAAACTTCCTGACCATTGTGAAAATAAATAGTTGATGCTATTTGTTTTTTATGCTTTTATTCTTATTTCAATAATCCAACTTATATTTTATTTAGGTGTTTTTGGAGCTTTCGCTTTTGCTAAAAATCCTAAAAAAAACAATATTAAACTAAACATTCCTGTTTCTGTAATTATTTGCGCACATAATGAAGAGGGAAATTTAAACGAATTTTTACCCTCATTCATCAATCAAACGCATCCACATTTCGAACTTATTTTAATAAACGATGCTTCTACAGATTATACACTGGAAGTGATGCAATCTTTTCAAAAAAAACATCCAAATAAAATAAAAATAGTCAATATATCGCTCGATAAAAAGAAATTCGGAAATAAAAAACACGCACTTACACTTGGTATCAACGCAGCAAAAAATGAATATTTATTATTTTCTGACGCTGATTGCAAACCGATTTCTAAAGATTGGATTTCTGAAATGACAGCACATTTTTCAGAAAAAAAAGATGTTATTTTAGGGTATGGAGCCTATTCCAAAATCAACAATTCGTGGTTAAATAAACTCATACGATTTGAAACGCTTTTTACAGCAATACAGTACTTTTCGTATGCCAAAATAGGCTTGCCGTATATGGGAGTTGGACGAAATTTGGCTTACAAAAAATCTTTATTTTCAAATAACAAAGGATTTGCAAATCATAAACAACTAAAATCAGGAGATGATGATTTATTTATAAACGCAAATGCAACAAATCAAAATATTGCTTGTTCATTATATAAAGATAGTTTTACCGTTTCAAAACCAAAAACTACTTTTAAAGATTGGATACTTCAAAAAAGAAGACATATCTCAACAGCAAATCACTATAAACCTATTCATCAATTTTTATTAGGATTATTTTATTTTTCTCAAATTTCATTTTGGGCACTTTCTATCTTGCTTATAATTTTCGATTTTCAGCTACAAACAGTCGTATTAATACTCCTTTTAAGAATTAGTATTTACTATTTAATTTTAGGAATAACTGCACAAAAACTAAACGAAAAAGATGTGATAATTTGGTCACCACTATTAGAAATATTTTTAATTTTGATACAATTGAGTATCTTTATCAAAAATCTTGTGTATAAACCTACACATTGGTAACTGAATTATGAGAAACAAAGAGGAAATTCAAATTATTGTTGATCAAGCTCGATTAGGCAAAGAAAGTGCGTTTAAAAAACTGCTAAACACCTATTGGAGTGATGTGTATCGATTTCAGTTTGCAAAAACAAATAACGAAAATGAAGCTGAAGATATTACGATAAAAACATTTGCAAAAGCCTTTGATAAGATTGAATTATATAATGATAATTACAATTTTAAAACATGGATAATCTCTATTTCTAAAAACATTTTTATCGACTCTATAAGAGGTCAAAAGAAAGAAACGGTATCATTGACCAAAAAAAATTCTGAAGCTTTTTTAATTAAAGATGACTCGCCTACTCCTGAAGATCAAATTATAATAGATCAAAATTTAGCGCAATTACTTTCTTATATCAAAAAACTAAACACAAAACAGCAAGAAATTATTCATTTACGCTATTTTCAAGAGTTAAGTTATAAAGAAATTGCTGAAAATTTAAATGAACCTATGAGCTCGGTTAAAGTAAACTTAATGAGAGCTAAAAAAAATTTAGCAGAAATTATTGCACGACAAAAATGATAAAAAAACTAAAAAACTTAGGTCCTGGATTATTGTTTGCAGGTGCTGCGATTGGCGTTTCTCATTTGGTACAATCTACTCGTGCAGGTGCTGATTTTGGCTTCGGATTACTTTGGGCACTTCTAATTGTACATCTTTTTAAATACCCTTTTTTTCAGTATGGTCCTCGTTATGCTATTGCCACTGGAGAAAGTTTATTAGATGGTTATAAAAAATTGGGGAAAAACGTTTTAATCGCCTATTTTATACTCAATTTAGCAACAATGTTTACCATTCAAGCTGCAGTTACTATTGTTACTGCAGGATTAGCAATCAATTTATTTGGCTTTTCAAACGATCCTATAACTTGGAGTATTATCATCACCATTATTGGATTAATCATTTTAGTTCTTGGTCGTTATAAACTTTTAGACAACTTAATGAAAATCATTGTTTTAACACTAACTGTTACAACCATAATTTCAGTAGTTGTGGCAATTTTCAATACAGATAAAGTTTTTAGCTTTACACAAATCATCCCAAAAAACACCGTAGAAATTGGTTTTCTAATTGCATTTTTAGGATGGATGCCTGCTCCGTTAGATGTATCAATATGGCAATCACTTTGGGCAATCGAAAAGAAAAAAAACAGTCCTGAATTTAGTACCAAAAAAAGTATTTTTGATTTTAATGTTGGTTATATCGTAACCTTATTTTTAGGAATTTGTTTTCTGTTACTTGGTGCAATTGTGATGCATCAATCTGGAGAAAAATTTAGTGGTAGCGCTGGAAAATTCGCACAACAACTCATTAGTTTATACACCAATTCTATTGGCGCATCAATGTCTATTCTTATTGCGATTGCTGCATTTACAACTATGTTTAGTACAACATTGACTACTCTTGACGCATCACCAAGAGCCATGACTAAAACCATCGAATTGTTATCAAATAAAAGTATAAAAAAATTGTATTGGTTTTGGATTGTTTTTTTAGCAATAGGAACAATTATCATTTTAAAATATTTCATTGGCGAAATGGGAACTCTAATTAAAGTTGCAACTATTTTATCATTTTTGACTGCGCCTTTTTATGCCATTATAAATTTCGTTTTAATTTCAGGAAAACACACTCCAAAAGAATGGCATCCTTCAAAATCTATGAAAATATTGAGTTATTTAGGTATATTTTTCTTAATAGGATTTAGTGTTTGGTATCTAATGAATTTGTAAATTTGCAGTCTAATATTTTATCAATGTCAGAACAAACAACAACTGAAAGAGTTAAAAAACCAAAATGGTTACGTGTAAAATTACCGACAGGAAAAAAATACACCGAACTCAGAAATTTGGTTAACAAATATGAGTTAAATACCATTTGTACAAGTGGAAGTTGTCCAAATATGGGCGAATGTTGGGGAGAAGGTACCGCAACTTTTATGATTTTAGGAAATATTTGTACACGTTCGTGTGGTTTTTGTGGTGTAAAAACAGGAAGACCTGAAACTGTTGAATGGGAAGAACCTGAGAAAGTTGCACGTTCTATTAAATTGATGCAAATTAAACATGCAGTTATAACATCAGTAGATAGAGATGATTTAAAAGATGGAGGCTCAATTATTTGGGCTGAAACGATAAAGGCAATCAGAAGAGCAAATCCAAAAACAACGCTTGAAACGTTGATTCCTGACTTTCAGTTAATCCACAGAAATATTGATAGAATTCTGAAAGTAGCACCTGAAATAATATCACATAATTTAGAAACTGTAAGAAGATTAACACGCGAAGTGCGTATTCAAGCAAAATACGATCGTAGTTTGGCAGTTTTAAAATACTTAAAAGATAATGGTGCTAGAAGAACAAAATCAGGAATTATGCTTGGTTTGGGAGAAAAAGAAGAAGAAGTAATTCAATCTATGCAAGATCTTGCAGCTGTTAATGTTGATATTATTACGATTGGTCAATATTTACAACCAAGTAAAAAACACTTGCCTGTAAAAGAGTTTATCACTCCAGAACAGTTTAAAAAATATGAAGAAATTGGTTTAAAAATGGGCTTTAGACATGTAGAAAGTGGTGCATTGGTACGCTCTTCTTATAAAGCGCATAAGCATGTGAATTAGACTTTAGAGATTATGCTAGTAAAATTTCAAACGCTTTTTACATCATATAAACCCTTTTGCCTTAAACTCAAGATATTTATTAATTACATTAACAGTTAAGTTTTTGGGTTTGGTTAGAATGGCGTGTATTCCTTTATTTTGCAATTCTTTTACTATTAATCGTTTTTCAAATACAAATTTCTCTGCAATCGTTTTATGATATACATCTTGTAAATCTTCGGCATTGGTTGCAATCATTTCATCTAACTCCGTATTTTCAAAGAAAACCGTTACCAATAAATGCTGTTTTGCAATGGCTTTTAAAAATGGTAATTGGCGTTTCATAGCACTCATATGCTCAAAATTGGTATATAAAATCAACAAACTACGCTGTCTTATTTTACGTTTAATCATTGCATACAACATACCAAAATCTGAATCAGTAAACTGCGTATCAATATTATATAACGATTCATTAATTATATTGAGATGTGTTTTTTTATTACTCGCTGAAACAATTTTTTCAACCGTTTTAGAAAACGTTAACAATCCTGCTTTGTCATTTTTTCGCAAGGCTATATTAGAAAATGCTAAGGTAGAATTAATAGCGTAATCTAATAATTTCAATTCTTCAAAAGGCATTTTCATAACACGTCCTGTATCAATAATAGAATAAATTGGTTGTGATTTTTCGTCTTGATATTGATTAACCATCAACTGTGCACGTTTTGCAGTTGCTTTCCAATTTATCGTTCTAATATCATCACCTGCAACATAGTCTTTTATTTGCTCAAACTCCATTGTATGTCCAATTCTTCTGATTTTTTTTAAGCCAAATTCTGTCAAACGATTACTCATTGCCAAAAATTCATATTTTTTCATTTGAATATATGAAGGATAGACACTTACCATTGCTTCATCATCAAATTTATAGCGTTTGGCAATTATTTTTAAAGGTGATGATACAAATACATTTAATTTTCCAAAGTGATATTCTCCACGTTCTACAGGCTTTACAAGGTATTCGAAATTATATTTATCACCTGATTTTATCGTAATAAAATATTCAAAATCTCGTTTTTGAAATTGATTTGGCAATTCATCAATAACTTTAATACTAACAGAAAAAGGATACTTATTGTGAAGTGAAATTGGTACAGGATTATCATCAGAATTGGAAAATTTTTCAGACAATAATCGTCTGGCTTTGAGTCCTTTTTTATATCGAAATAAAATAAGAATATCGACAAAAAATAGTGTGAATACTATTAAAAATAAAATCCACGAAACTGAATAGAGTTCTGGAATCCAAAATGACAACAAAAATAGAGTAGCAATAAGTGCCATTGCTTGAAAAAACCGTTCGTGTATGTATAAGCCTTTTATTAGGTTCATTTATCGTTTGCTTTAAGCGCTATGTTTATGCCTTTTATATTTGTTTTTTTCTGTCATTCCTGCGAAGGCTGGAATAACAACTCTTTCACCTTTCAACCTTTTATTTTTCGCCTGTAACTCAAAACTCTTCACCTTTTATCGTGGTACTTCTACAGATTGTACAATCATATCAATAACTCTATCAGTTGTAACGCCTTCCATTTCACGTTCTGGAGTTAAAATAATTCGATGTCTTAATACAGGAAACAATACTTTTTTGATGTCTTGAGGAATCACAAAATCACGACCATTAATCGCAGCAAATGCTTTTGAAGAATTCAATACTGCAATACTTGCTCTTGGTGATGCACCCAAATATAGATGCGGATGATTTCTTGTTTTATGAATGATTTCTGCAATGTATTTCATCACTTTTTCTTCTACTACTATATCTTGAACTTTGCTTTTATAATCAAGCAGTTCATTTTCTGTAAGCACAGGCTCTATAAAAGTTTGCGGTAGTTTTCCTTTTCTGTCATGATGAGTTTGTATAATCATCACTTCTTCTTCTAAAGATGGATAACCAACATCTATTTTAAATAAAAATCGATCTAACTGCGCTTCTGGAAGTGCGTAAGTTCCCTCCTGCTCTATCGGATTTTGAGTTCCTAATACCATAAATGGTTTTGCCATTTTATAGGTTGTTCCGTCAACGGTTGCTTGACGTTCTTCCATCACTTCAAAAAGTGCTGCTTGTGTTTTTGCTGGTGCACGATTTATTTCATCAATCAAAATAAGGTTTGAGAAAATAGGTCCACTTTTAAACTCAAATTCGGATGTTTTCATATTTAATACAGAAGTTCCCAAAATATCTGACGGCATTAAATCTGGCGTAAATTGGATACGACTAAAATCGGTTTTAATCGTTTTAGAAAGCAATCGTGCTGTTATGGTTTTTGCAACTCCTGGAACTCCTTCTATCAGTACATGTCCGTCTGATAACAACGCTACTAATAACAAATCCATAAAGTTTTCTTGACCAATAATTATTTTTGATAACTGCTCTTTTATTTGCGCTACAGCAGTTTTTAGTTTGCTTAGATCTATGCGATTTTCAAAATTTATATTTTGTTCTTCTGGTGCTGTATTTTCTTGATTTTCCATGTTTTAATTTTAATGTGTTTTTAATTCGTCAGTTCGAGTGAAATTCTGATAAGAATTTTGTATCGAGTACCTTATAGTTCTATAATTACTGTTCTCGATACAATTATTGTTCATTTCAATCACAAAAATCACTCGAACCGACATAATTTAATTTATTGAAGTTTTAAATTCTTCAATTAATGTGTTTAACTTTATTAATTCTTCTTTTGTAATAATATTTTTTAAATGAATTTGATCGCAAAACTCAAAGAGTTCTTTAATATTTTCTACATTATTTCCACTGCGTGATGCAACATATTTATAAAATGTTGCGTCTATTTTATTGGTTGGAATCCTTAATTTCATCCGAATAAAATCTAACAAATAACTTATTTTGTGTTCTGCAATATTTTTATGTTCTGATTTTTCGTAATACATATTGGCAATCGTTCTAGTAAACGCCAACGTTTGGTTTTTTAAAGGCGTAATAATTGGTATAGAACGTTGCTTTCGTTTTCCTTCAAAAACCACAAAGAAAAGTACGCCAATTAATGCTGTGTAATACGCCCATTTTAAATTAGGATTGTTTAGCAAATAATACATTGGTGATGTAATTATTGATTTTCCTGTTTTATAATGCTCGTCCCAAAAAATAGGCTTATCGTTATTTATGTACGATAAAACGGCTGCTGTATGTTGATTATTATTGTCTTTTAACACATAATAATTGGTGAATAATTCAGGAAATGTATGGAAGTAAAAATTCCCTTTTCCGTAACTGTATTTTATAAAATTAATCCCTTCATCTGTGCGTTCATCTTGTTTATTTAAAAACCCTGTTTTTGCTAAAACTGTTGTTTTTAAGGTATCTAAACTTGAAAACACTACATTTCTAAATCCTCTGTCAAATGAATATTCTGTTGACGGAAAACTGTGATTTACCATCTTAAAAAACACTTTTTCATCTAAATTTGATGTTATTAATGGTTTTGTTTTCAGATTTAATGTGTCAATATTTATACCATGAGTTGAGATAAATATATCATTTCCTCTTGCTACAAATTTCATCATCCTATAAAATTCTGGTTCGTTGAAATTAATAGCATTATCAATAAAAATATAGGTTCCTGCTTTGGTCGAATCTTTTAAAAACACAAATGGTGGAATTTTTACATCTCTAATTTCATCGGAATTTAACAGTGTACCAAGTTCGTGACGTAAAACGTAGGTTCCGTAAGGAATTTTATCTTTTTTGGCGTAACTTGGAAACCAATTGATTGGTTTTTGCTTGCTATTTTCATAGAAAATAATTGCTCCAATAAGCAATAAAAATAATCCAAGATATATTTTTGTTTTCTTATCCAAACTACTTAATATTAGTTGTTAATTTTTCAAAATTAATTGCAACTTTGTCAAATTCTAGTTCGTTAATTTCAAAATTACCGTACCAAACAAAGTCATACAAATAGGTTACTTCTTTAAATTTTGAAATGATTTTTTTGTTTTGAATTTCTACAATATAATCTTCATTTGTTTTTTGAGGTTCCCATTCTATTAAATTATTTTCTTGTAACTTTTGCAAGACCAATAAGTAATAATATCTAACTGCTAATCGGTAATTTTTTTGTGCTATTGCTTTTTTAATCAGTTGCTGAATATCTTTATTTTTTATAATTTCTTCATCTTCTGTCAAAGTAACTTCTGCTGTAGTCGTTTTACCGCTGATAAGTTCGTTAAAATTGATTTTTAAGAACAATTTAATCAAGAAAAATAGTGCTATGATTAAAATTAAATACGGCAAAATTCTAAATATTACAGCAACAATTCCTAAGGCTTTTTTTGCACCAAAAATCCACGTTAAAAATCTTTGAAGCATGCGCTTTAACCAGTACCAAATACGCTCAATAATCGTTGTTTCGCGTTGATATTCAGTATAGTTAAAGTCACTGTTATTGCGGTAATCTTTTAACTTATCTGTATCAAATTTTTTCAACGCAACTGTACTCTTGTCGTATTGTACCACAAGAGTGTCTTTTTGAGCAAAAGATACTGATGAAATCAGAAAAAATAATATGTATAGTAATTGCTTATTCAATTAGATATTGCTTCCTAAACTATCAATTTTTTCAATAGTTCCTGTTAAGTTTTTTTGCTCATTCAAATCATAATAAATAAATACTGATGCTATTGAAGATATTGATTTTAATAAAAACTGTCCTCCATAAGAAATTACCATTAATATTAAATAGATAGGATCTGAAAATATCTCAAGAAAGGCTGTTGGATCATCATTAGAGGCAGAAATTCCCATTTTTACAAAATTGTAAATTACTGCTGGAATTCCAAATATTTGACCTAAAACTCCAACCAATAAACCTACTACTAAAATAACTCCAAAAGTTTCCCACCAATGATCTTTAATTAATGTAAAACAGTAACTAATTGTATCTCCTACACTTCTGTTTTCAAAAACTAAAATTGATGCTCCTAAACTCAATGCAATAAAAACATAAATTCCCGGAGCAAAACATAGCATTGTACCAAAAAGTACAATTAGACTCATCAAAAATCCAAAACCTAAAAATTTTAAGAAATTTTGTTTTACATTAGTTATTATTTCGTTTCTATCAACTACTCCTTTATTGTTAATATAACTTTTTATATAATACAATGAACTCATTTCCATTAATACAAAAAGTGCTAAACCTGTAAAAAATGCCAAAAATACATATACAACTAATTCAACACCAAATTGTGGTGTTGCAGCACCTTGATTTGCAGATAAATCAGTAATCATCGCTCCAAAAGAACGCATATACATTGCTATTGCAATAATAAAAACAATAAATACAGGACCTGCTATGCGTACTATTGTACCAAAGTAGCCTTTCCAGTTTTCACGTATAAATTTAAAGGCATCTGTAATAATAGTTCCTAGATCGCGTGTTTTTTTAAATTCAATATAATTAGTTATTTCCATTTAGTTTGTTTTTGTAGTATTTAAGTTGTTTCGTATTTCTTCTTGTTTTCGTTTGTATATTTTTCTTGGATAAATTACGTAATAATATATTATCAAAGTAAAAGATGATACTATAATTAAAAGTGCCAACCAATTTGGCATTTCAGTATGACGTGTTACAAATCCTTCTAAAAAACCAGCGATTATAAAAAACGGTATGGTACTTACCATAATTTTCAATCCTGCTTTTACACTTCTTTTAAACGATTCCAGTCGTGAATATGTGCCTGTAAATAGCAATCCATTGCCAAGAACCATTCCTGCACATCCTGCAATTATTATTACTGATATTTCTATAGCACCATGAATCCAAATTGTACGTGAAGCTTCCCAAAACAATCCTTTATCATAAAAAAAATATAAAAAAGAACCAAACATAATACCGTTTTGCATCATTACAAACAGTGTACCAACAGAAAATAACATTCCGTAAACAAATGCATTCTTAGCAACCATAATATTATTGTAGGTTATACCAATAAACATATCAAATTCTCCTGCTTTTTTATACACAGCCATTGGATCTCCTTTTTCTATATTTTCTAAAGTCATATTTACATAATGGTCTCCCATAATAAGCCGTACAAAATCACCATCTGTTGAGGCTGAGTAGGCGCCAACAATAGAAAAAAATACAAAAACTAAAAAGGCTATAAGCAATTGTTTTTGATGTGTATACATTTCTAAAGGAAACTCCGTTTTAAAAAAGGTTATCAATCTGTTTTTTCCTTCTTTTTTGGTTTTATATATTTTTTGATGTGCGCTGGAAGCTATGGAATTTAAATATAATGCAGTATTACTATTAGGATAAAACGTTTTGGCATAACTCAAATCATCTGTAATTTCAATATATAAATCTGAAAGTTTATCAGGAGATAGTTGGGTAGTTTTATCCAACACTTCTTCAAACAGTAGCCATTTTTTTTTATTTTTCTTTACAAATGCAGCCTCGCGCATAGAATATTTTTTATTTTTTTAAATTTAGAATCGTTCTATTTGAAAATCGAAACGTAATTTTGTTTTACTTTTAATTTTTCTTCTAAAAAAAATCAAAAGTGAATTGAAAAAATAGTTTTATCTTCGCTTTCTGATAGTTTTACCAAAGAACGTAAAAAATGGATAAATTTCAAATAGAAACTGCACAAAATATTACAATTAACCAAAATGTTGCTCATATTAGTACGCGTATTGGTTCTTATTTAATTGATTTGCTCTTAATAATAGCATATGTAATAGTCACATCGTTAATATTAAATGCAATTGACTACGAATTTGGTCAAAAATGGGTTGCTATTACACTTTTTGGCTTACCTATATTTCTGTATAGTTTGCTTTTTGAGGTTTTAATGAATGGTCAAACTCCAGGAAAACTTATAAATAAAATACGAGTTGTTAAATTAGATGGTTCTAAACCAACTTTTGGCAGTTACTTAATTCGTTGGGTAATTAAAGTAATAGATGTTAGTCTTGCCTCAGGATCATTAGCCGTACTCACCATTTTATTAAACGGAAAAGGGCAACG
>CAMZLV010000042.1 GCA_947311835.1 uncultured Lutibacter sp.
CTTATGTTAGCGCAAAAGTAAAGGCTTGTGAATTAGTTGGATTTAATTCTACATTGATTGATTTACCTGAAGAAACTACTGAAGAAAAATTACTAGAAACTATTAATACGCTTAATAATGATGCTGATATTGATGGTTTTATCGTGCAATTACCACTTCCAAATCATATAGACGAACAAAAAGTTTTAATGGCTGTAAATCCTGATAAAGACGTTGATGGATTTCATCCAACTAATGTTGGAAGAATGACACTTGATTTACCATGTTTTCTACCTGCAACTCCTTTTGGTATTATGGAACTTTTAGAACGATACAATATTGAAACTTCTGGAAAAAATGTTGTCGTTATCGGCAGAAGTCATATCGTTGGTCGTCCAATGAGTATTTTAATGAGTCAAAAACGTACAGCAGGAAATGCAACGGTTACGATTGTACATAGTAGAACTAAAAACCTATCGGAATTTACAAAAAAAGCTGATATTATTATTGCTGCACTTGGTATTCCTGAGTTTTTAACTGCTGATATGGTTAAAGATGGTGTTACAATTATTGATGTTGGTATTACGCGTGTTGATGATACTACGAAAAAACGTGGTTATCGATTAGCAGGTGATGTGCATTTTGAATCTGTTAGTCAAAAAGCATCATATATTACTCCAGTTCCTGGAGGAGTAGGTCCTATGACTATTGCAATGTTACTTAAAAATACTTTATTAGCTTGCCAAAGAAAGTTTTAATCCTCTATTGGTTCTTTGCTAATTCTTTTTGTTGTTTTCTAATTTGTTTTATCGTTAGTGTACTGCCATCGTGACTCCATCCTGGAGCAGCAAATACATACATAAATTTATGATACCAATTTGGTGATTTCTTCATATCATTCCAAATATCTTTAAATTCATGCGTAAGTATGATTAATGGATTGTATGAATTTGGCGGATGCGTTACTCCATATTCAATTTCTATATTTTCATCCAATTCTTTCCAAGTACCAAACATTTTATCAAAAACATTTAAAAATCCACCATGATTTTTGTCCATATACTCTAAATTTTTAGCATGATGTACTTGGTGCATTGTATGTGTATTGAATATCTTTTCTATTATTCCCATTTTAGGTACGTAAACAGAGTGCAATTGAAATTGCCATAAAGCCTCAATACCAAGACATACTACTAACATTTCTGGAGGGAAACCAACTGCAGGAATCCACATATAGAAAAACGGTTTATATAATATTGTAAACCATCCGTTTCTTACGGCAGTTCCTAAGTTAAAGTTATCAGACGAGTGATGAACAATATGCGCAGCCCACAATAAACGTATATTATGATTTTGACGATGAAACCAGTAATAACTAAAATCATCTGCTAATTGGCATAAAAACCACACTGCCCAAGTATAACCAAATGATTGCCATCCAAAAATATTCATTCTAACTCCATCAACTAATGGATTAAAAACATCATATACGAAATTAAAAAGTACTATTGCCGCAATTGTTTTGGTTAATGGAGCCAATATTGCCGAGCCTATTCCCATCGCTAAACTTGCTAGTAAATCCTTTTTATTATATAATTTTCGTTTTTTATCTTTAGACTCGCTGTAAGCCAGTTCTAATAAAATAAAAGCAATAAAGGTTGGCGCTCCGTATACTAAAGGGTTTGTAAAATCCATTATAAATTAGTTGTTTTTAGTAAAAAATTAAATTTTGTTCAATATAGTCGAAATATTTTAATATCATCGTTATAAAAATAAAGTTATGCTTCTCTATTCACTAATTCTATTGAAAAAGCAGGTAAACAAACTGCTATATATTCACAATCTTCATCAAACGGATTGGAGTATTGAATTCGTGCTCCTTTATCAATTTTTATAGATTCTCCTGCTCCAAGTACGATTGTTTCATCATCAATAATAAATTGTTTTTTTCCTTTGATAATATAAGTATATTCTTCAAATTCTGGAGTTTGAAAAGGTTCGCTCCAACCTGCAGGAGCAACCATATGCGCTATACTAATTTGGGCATTTGTTTGATTTGAATTACCAAAATGTTCTTCAATTAATTTACCATCAGTAGTAGGTACAACAAATGGTGATTTTTGAACTGTATATTTTTTCATAAATTGAAATTTAATTAATCAAACCACACTGTAAAATGATCTATTTTGGTCATATCAGGAATTTGATCTAATACAATCTTATTCCTATCAAATGGATTGACTCCTATTGCTTTTTTACTCATTGATATCGTAGTATTTAACTCATCTATATATAAAATTGCAGACGATAATGATGTTTCTATTTTAGAAATTGTATATTTAGAATGAATATCTTTAAATGGTGACAACAAACTGATATCTTTAGTTGTTTTAAACTGTGAATCTTTTATTTCAACATATTTAATAGTTGAAGTAGAATCGTGTTGCACTTTAGGCACTATTGTAAATAAATGCTTTCCTTGTTTAGAATAAATTAAATATTCATCTTCATCTTGCATATACTTGGTATCTTCGCCTCCCATTGCACCTTCACTTATGTGTTTTACAATAGAATCATTCGCAAAAAGTTTATCTATATCTGCTACTGTATTTTTATTTGACAGTTTTCCAACTCTATTTTTTGCTATCAAAAAAGTGGAATCAGTACATTGAATAAACAATATAGACACCAATACTATTAAACCTATTTTATAATTAATTTTAGATTTCATCATCATCTATTTCATTACTCTTTTTAAAATTCCTAATACACCTCTTATAAAAGTAGCACTCGTTACAACCTTTAATATTGGGTTCATTCGTGTACTTTTTCTAGAAGTTGTTTTCTTTTTTGCTTTGGCTTTTTCTTTAGCAATTGCTTCTTTTTCTTCGCGCTCGTGTGCTTTTTCAATCTTTCCGTTTAAAATTTCATATGCACTTTTACGGTCAATAACTTCATTATACTTTTCAGCAATATCAGAAATAGCAATTTGAGTTTTTAACTCTTTAGGTGTTAATACATCCATTCTACTCATAGGCGCACGTAACATTGTTCGTGCAAGTGGCGTTGGAATTCCTTTTTCGCTTAATGATGACACTAACGCTTCTCCAATTCCCAATTTTGTTAATACTTCAGCAGTATCATAATATTCTGAATCTGGATAATTTTCGGCAGTTAATTTAATAGCTTTTCTGTCTTTAGCAGTAAAAGCTCTTAAAGCATGTTGTATTTTTAATCCTAATTGTGATAATACATCCGAAGGTATATCTTTTGGGTTTTGAGTTACAAAATAAAGACCAACACCTTTTGAGCGAATTAATTTTACAATACTTTCTATTTGACTTAATAAAGCTTTAGAAGCTTCTTTAAATATTAAATGCGCTTCATCTATAAACAACACTAATTCTGGTTGTCCACTATCGCCTTGCTCTGATAAAGTAGAATAAATTTCAGCCAATAACTGCAACATAAATGTTGAAAATAATTTTGGCTTATCTTGTATATCAGTTAGTCTTAACACTGATATTACTCCTCTTCCATCCTCATCTATTCGTATTAAATCTTCTATTTCAAAAGAACGCTCTCCAAAAAACAAATCACCTCCTTCCGCTTGTCTCTTATTTCACTCAAAATATCTCCTATATTCTTCCACCTGGCTCTTTCATCTCCTTCCACCTGTCTCTTTTCTCCTTCCGCCTGTCTCTTATTTCATTCAAAATGTCTCCTATATTCTTCCACCTGGCTCTCTCATCTCCTTTCACCTGTCTCTTATCTCCTTCCGACTGTCTCTTATTCCATTCAAAATGTTTCCTATATTCTTCCACCTGCCTCTCTCATCTCCTTTCACCTGTCTCTTATCTCTTTCCGCCTGTCTCTTATTTCGTTCAAAATTTCTCCTATATTCTTCCACCTGGCTCTCTCATCTCCTTCCACCTGTCTCTTATCTCCTTCCGCCTGTCTCTTATTTCATTCAAAATGTCTCCTATATTCTTGCACCTGGCTTTCTGATCTCCTTCCACCTGTCTCTTATCTCCTTCCGTCTGTCTCTTATTTCATTCAAAATCTCTC
>CAMZLV010000043.1 GCA_947311835.1 uncultured Lutibacter sp.
AAATCAACTAACCTTATAAATTCTGATCTGTATCCATTTTTATCATTTCCTTTACCTTGTTTTGCCAAATAAGCAACATCTTTATACGTTGAATCTTCAGCAAAATCTGAATCTCTTAGTTTCATACCAAATAATGCAACAGCACTCGCAAATTTAAAATCTTCAGACACTTTATTGAACGGTATTTCGTTTGCTTTAATTAATTTTATAATTTCACTACTTTTATTTCCATGTGGTTTTTTATACCTAAATTTTATTGTCAATAATTCATCTGAAAAAGAGTCTGTTTTCACATTATTTGTGTATTTCAACTTATCAATCGTTTTTAAAAACTTACTTTTTACTCCTACAGGAATAATTTCATACAAAGCCGTTACAGAATGACCATTTCCTAGTTCGCCTGCATCTTTTGTATCATCTTTAAAATCTTCATCATTTAGCAATCTGTTTTCATAACCAATTAAGCGATACGCTTGTACTTTGTTCGGATTAAATTCAACTTGAATTTTAACGTCTTTAGCAATTGTATAAAGCGATCCTCCAAATTCACTACCAAGTATTTTTTGAGCCTCTTGCATTGTATCTATATATGCATGATTTCCGTTTCCTTTATCAGCAAGTATCTCTAATTTTGAATCTTTGTAATTCCCCATTCCGAAACCTAAAACTGTTAAAAAAACTCCAGTTTTTCTTTTCTCTTCTATCAATTTCTCCATACTCTTATCACTTGTCATTCCTACATTAAAATCACCATCTGTAGCCAAAATAACCCTATTAATTCCTTTTTCTATAAAATTTTCCTCCGCTATTTTATACGCCAATTCAATCCCTTCGCCTCCAGCAGTTGAACCTCCAGCGTTTAAGTTATTAAGAGCCTCTAAAATTTCCTGTTTATCATCACCTCTAGTTGGTTTAAGAACAACTCCTGCAGCACCTGCATAAACAACAATAGAAACCTTATCTTTTTTTCTCAATTGATTGACTAATAATTTAAATGCCGACTTCAATAAAGGCAATTTATTCATTTGATTCATTGAACCTGAAACATCTAACAAAAAAACAATATTTGAAGGAGGAATATCGTCCATAGGAATTTTTTTTCCTTGTAAGCCAATTTTCACCAACTTATGCTTATCATTCCATGCGCAAGATGAATATTCTGTATTAATTGAAAATGGATGTTTCTCAGTTGGCTGAGAATAATTATAATCAAAATAATTAATCATCTCTTCAATTTTTACAGCATCAGTTGGGATTTCTTGCCCATTATTTATCATTCTTCTAATATTGCTATAAGAAGCCGAATCTACATCAATAGAAAAAGTTGAAAGCGGTTTTAATCGAGTAGTTTTAAATGTATTCTCCGTTATACCTTCATACGTTTCATTATTAAATATCGACTCTGAGGATATTTTATACATATTATAACCAATACTTTTATTTTTTTTTATGGCACATGCTGTAACAACAATTTCTTCTAACGCACTAGTATCTTGTTGCATAGTTATATTAATAATAGTAGATGAGCCTACAGTTTTCTCTACGGTAACCATACCTATAAAACTATATTGCAACACAGCTCCTACACTTGCTTTTATAGTATACTTACCATCAAAATCGGTTTCTACTCCATTTTGAGTACCTTTAATAATAACTGTAACTCCAGGAAGAGGCGAACTACCGTCCGTTACTATTCCTGTAATTGTTTTTGATTGTGATTGTATTTTGACTAATGAGAACATTATAAATACAATTAATAATTTTAACTTCATAATAAGATGTTTTTAATTTATACCAAATCTATGTAGGTAGACATTAAAATAAAAACAAGAATGAGTAAAGTAGTATTTTGTAGAAGTGAAACTTCCTTTTGAGTTAGTTTAATAAAACGCTATCAAATCCAATGTTTTATTTCGTTGGATTTTTTTGGTAGTTGTTTCAACAAACTTTTCAACAAAATAAATTTCTTTCGGAATTTCGTATTTAGATAAAAATTTTAGATTTGTGATTTGTGATTTGAGGTTTTGAGACCTCTCGACTGCGCTCGAAGTGACAAATTCACTCCTTTTTCCCCTTGTTTCTTTGGACCTTTGAACCTTTAAACCTTCTTCCACAACCAAAACCAACTTCTCTCCTAAAACTGCATCTTTAATTCCTGCAACAAAAAATCGTGGTTCAATAATTTTAGCTAATTTTTCTTCAATTTGTTCAGGTATCAATTTTATTCCTCCAGAATTTATTATGTTGTCATATCGTCCGAGCCATTGAAATTCTGTATCAGATATCAAATCTACCAAATCATTGGTAACAAGTTTATTTTTAGCAACTTTTGGCGCGTCAATAACCAAACAACCTCTTTTGTCTTTTGATATTTTAACATTTGGAAGTGTTTTATACAAAGAACTATCATTCGTAATTCGTAATTCGCAATTCGCAATTCTCCTCACCGCAATATGTGTAACCGTTTCAGTCATTCCATAAGTTGCAAAACACGTAGTTTTAATTGATTGTAGTTTGGTTTCTAATTCTTTTGATAACACGCCTCCACCAATTATCAACGTTTTTATTTTATGTAAGTCGTTAAATGAGTGATGTACTTGAATTGGTACCATTGCACAAAAATCATATATTTTATTTACTCCTTTTAATGGATTAGAACTTGG
>CAMZLV010000044.1 GCA_947311835.1 uncultured Lutibacter sp.
AATTAAAATTTTTAATTACAGAAATAGATTTTTCTACCTTGGTTTTTGTCGCTGATTTTTTAAAAGCCAATGCCCATTTTAAAAAATCTACTTCTATTCTAGGTTTAATATAAAACGGACTTTTTGCATCAAACATCCATTGCATTCCTTTTGTGATAATTCCAGGTGCTGCCAACGAAATAATATGACTTGGAGCGATAAAACCAGCATTTACATAAGATGCTCCATTAGTCAAATCGGATTTATCAATCACAGTAACCTCATGCCCGTCTTTTAGCAAGAAATATGCAGTACATAAACCTACAATACCTCCTCCAATGACTATTACTTTTCTGCTCATTTTATGATTTTAAGCCAATCAATTTACCTTTTTTTCGTTCTGAATAAAGTTATTTACGCGTTCTTCTAAAATAGAAAGCGTCACCGTTCCTTGGTTTAAAATAACTTCGTGAAATTTTCGAATATCAAAGTTTGCACCTAATTCGGACATTGCTTTTTTACGAAGTTCTCTTATTTTTAATTCTCCTATTTTATAAGATAACGCTTGTCCTGGCCAAGAAATATAACGATCAATTTCAGTATTAACGTTATGAATTGACAAGGCAGTATTTTCACTCATATAGTCGACTGCTTGTTCGCGAGTCCAATGTTTTACGTGTATTCCTGTATCAATCACTAATCTACATGCTCGCCACATTTCATAAGTTAATTTTCCAAAACGTTCGTAAGGCGTTCTATAAATTCCCATTTCTTCAGCAAGAAATTCGGAGTACAAACCCCAACCTTCTCCGTAAGCTGAGAGATACATATTTCTTCTAAATTTAGGAATATCATCACCTAATTCATTCGTTAAACTTCCTTGCAAGTGATGTCCAGGAACAGCCTCATGCGCTGTTAATGAAGGCAAAACATATAAAGGGCGACTTTTTAAATCATAGGTGTTAACCCAATAATATCCAGGTTCTGTGCTATTTTTAGTTGTTCCAATATAGCGTCCTGTTGTGTATTTTGGTGCTATTGCATCTGGAACTTTAGCTACTCCATAAGGTTTTCTTGGTAAGGTTATAAAATATCTTGGTAATTGCGCATCTATTCTTTTGGCTATATCGCGTGCTTCTTTTAATAAATCATCTCCTGTTTTGGCATAAAATTGCTCATCCGTTCGTAAAAATTGTATAAATTCTGCAAACGTTCCTTCAAAACCAACTTCTTTAATAATTTGCATCATTTCTGCCTTTATTCTTGCAACTTCTTCAATTCCTTTTTGATGGATTTCATTAGCAGTTAAAGGCAAGGTTGTATAATATGCTATTCTATTTTGATAATATTTTATTCCGTTAGGTGTTTCTGAAACGCCAAGTGTAGTACGCGTTTTCGGAAAATATTCTTCTTCAAAAAACTTTTTTACAACCTTAAATTGCGGTGTTACATTTTTTTCTATTGCCAATTTTGCAGCAGACAAAACAGAATCTGTTTGTGCAACAGTTAGTTGTGTTGGTAAATTTTTAAAAGGCGAATAATAATAACTATCTTGATAATTTTTGACGATGTGTTTGTTATATGAATCTTCATATCCATCATTAAAAATAACTCGTGGTTGTGAAATCCCTTTCTCAAGTCCTTTGCGCAATAATACAATTTGTTGACTTACAAAAGAAGGTATTGCATTTAGTGTATTTAAATAGTCTTTAACTTGCTCATAATTGTTTAGTTTTTTTACTTTATAAACCAATTTATTATGAAAACCTGTATCAGATAACAATGGATTTAAATACGCCTCGTATTCATAAAAGTCAACTCTTTCTTGCAATTTAAACTTCAATAATTCTAACGAAATTTTATCAGTTTCATTTAAGCTTTCTTTTTTAATTTTGGCTAATTTTTTAAGTTGTTTTTTAGCATACTTTGCATTGTTTTTATAATGTTCTTCTGTATAAATACCCAAAGGATACTTTTGTTTATCATAACTTTTTCGATTATGAATTTCGTTTATAATTGATGCTAATTTTTTAGAGGATGTTTGCGCTTGAAGATTAAGCATCATCAAAAAAGTAAAGACAAAAAGAAGGTGTTTTTTAATCATTTTATAAATTTTTAAATTCAATTTTTAATTTTTTGGTTAGTCCATTTACAACCAACTCGTAGGAATGGTCTATTAATTCTACGAAAAAATCATCAGAAAAAGAGGTGTTTGGCACAACTGTATTCCAATGTTTTTTATTCATATGAAAGCCTTCCATGATTGATTGCTCATACATTTCTCGCAATTCAATAGAACGCTCTGGATTGCATTTTAAGTTGACTGCAAACGGTTGACGTTCTATACCACAGAGCGCAAATACTTTTCCCATCACTTTAAAAACAAGTGTCTTTTCATCAAACGGAAAACTTTCAGTCACTCCTTTTTTTGATAAGCAATATATTCTAAATTGCTCGATGTTCATTGTATTAATTTTTGATTTTTAGAAGGCAATTCTAATTCTTTAACATCCAATTTCCAACCCACAGTTTCAACAATATTTTTTATAATATTTATAGCCTCTAACACTTCTCTATTTGCACTTTCCAGCAAACCACTTTGCGGAATTTTATCAACTATCACTTGTTTTGCCTCCTTATTTATTGCTGTTAAATCTTCTTCTTTAAATCTATTAAACACATGCGCTGATTTATCATAATATTCAATATCAGTTTCAACACTCAACACTTCTGCTTTGGGAAAATTCTTGATTTGAATTGTCTTTTTTTCAATATTAGGTACTAAATGCACTTTCTTCAAATCATATCCTATTAGCGCTTTTGCTTTTACCTTTACAATAGCTTTTTTCTTTGTTTCTATTAAATTTAAAAATAGTTTTTCAACATTTTTATATTCATAAATTTCAGAAAAATCGCCTTCAACTGATACCAATTTGCATACGTTTTTAATCCTTTGCATCAAAATTACCGATTGCTGTTCGGTAACTGATTTGTTTTTTTTAGTTCGATAATATTTTATACCAAAAAAGGATGCTATTCCTCCTAAAATAATTCCAATTATTACGTTCATCTTATTTTATTTTATACAAAATTGGTTTACTTGGTGATGCGTCATTTTCAAAAGGTGCTATTTGTAAATTTAGCAAATAATTTCCATCTTTTACTTTGTTTTTAACATATACAAACTCAGTTATTGTAGCGTTATGACGTAGTTTACCATCAAAATTCCAAAAAGCTTTATGCGCTAACAATTTACCTTCGTCTTTCTCTTTATCTACCGATGGCAAATCAATCAATAAATGATTAACACCTATTTTTCGGATAAATTTTGCTGCTTCTTCTGTTAAAAAAGGCGGATTCGTATGTGAGTAATGACGTGCTTTTTTAGCTTTAGTATTTGGCAGTGTTCTTATAATTAGTGCTTCAAAATTATGATTATCAATCAAATGTTCTAATTGACTTTTAGTTATAATTGCATCACCATTTTTTTGAATTTCTGGGTTTACGGTAATCACTTTTGCAATAAAAAAAAAGGTTTTTAATGCTTTGTTAACGCTATAAAATTCTTTGGTTATATGACCTACACATTCAGTATGTGTACCGTGCGCATGAGGATTAAACGCTATATTATTAAAATTGATTGAAGCGCCTTTTTCTACACTTGCAATCCAATTACCATCAACAACTGGAGTTATTTTAGGAGCGTCAATATACCAAGCACTTACATTATTTTGCGATGCCTTTAACGGCAATGAAATATCGATTGGTTTGGATAAATTAACTTTGTATTTTTTATTATTTAACTTAATTTTCATGTCATAAAATTAGTCTTTTTTTTAATCAATCATAAATAATGCTGCTGCAATTCCGTCTGCTAAAAATTTTCCTTTTGATGTTGTTTTCAATACCAATTCCTCACTATGCTCAGTATAACAACTTTCCAAAACAAGTAATTCTTGCGCTATAAATTTTTTTGATGATAGTACTAAACGCTCTGTATAATCACTTCCAAACTCTTGTTCAATTTTAGTTAATGATACTCCCCAAATTGTCCGTAAACCTGTCATTATATACTCGTTAATTTTATCTTCTTTTGATAAAACTTCTATTTCATTTGGAATTG
>CAMZLV010000045.1 GCA_947311835.1 uncultured Lutibacter sp.
CACCGTTATCACATACTTCGTATACAAAACTATCGGTTCCTGAAAAATCTGTATTTGGTACATAATCAAATGTTCCGTCTGGATTTAATGTTAAAGTACCATTCGTTGGTGCTGTAACTGGTGTTATATTCACTGTTTGAGTATCGCCCTCTGGATCGGTATCGTTGTCTAATACATTTCCTGATATAATAGTGTTTTGATCTCCGTTTACTGCATCGTCATTTGCATAGGTAACATTTGTTATACTTACTGGTAATACGTCTATTGTTACCGTGGCTGTATCACATAAAGATGGTGATCCATTATCACATACTTCATATACAAAACTATCTGTTCCTTCAAAGCCTGCATTTGGAGTGTAGGTATATGTTCCATCAGGATTTAAAACTAATGTTCCGTTTGTAGGATTAGTTGTTGGTGTGGTATTTACTGTTAATGTATCTCCATCTGGGTCTATATCATTTGGTAATACATTTCCGCTTACTGGTATATCAACCTCTGTTATGGCTGTATCATCATTTGCTACTGGAGCATCGTTTGTGTTTGGTGTTGGTACTGCAATTACTTCTATTGTAACTGTTGCTGTATCACAGGCTTCTGGCAATCCGTTATCACATACTTGGTATTCAAAAGTGTCGGTTCCTACATAGTCTGTATTTGGTGTATACGTATATGTTCCGTCTGTATTGATTGCTACGGTACCATTTGTTGGTTGTGTTACTAGTGCTGCACTTACTGTTTGCGTATCGCCTTGTGCATCTTCATCATTAGTTAATACATTACCGCTTACTGCTATATTTACATAGGTGTTATTGATGTCGTTTACTGCTAAAGTTGTATTTGGAGGCATACATATATCAATAAACACAGCGTAATCTGAACCAGCAGTTGCAATACTAGGTGCTGTCGTATGAAATTCAAAATCAAATTGTGTTGATGAATTGTTAGATTCCCATATAAAACTTGAATCAAATATTTTTACAGCAGTATTATTAGTAACTGTATATGTGTCTGCTGAAACACTATGTGTTAGTCCAGTCTGTAAGTTACTAGTAAAAGTATAAGGCATACCGTCGTTTACCTTAAAAATATCACTCTTATATTCTTGTAACGCTCCTCCATGTTCTGCCATTAAATATTTTGGTGTATTGTATTTAATTGTCCAAAAAGCATCATTATCTCCATCTCCACGTAGTGAAAAACGTAACACTCCATTTTTTTCACGCACATCTACCGACGAACAGGTAACCAAAACGGAACCTGCAGGCAATCCAAAACCTGAACTCACATCATAATCAGTTACCGAAAAATTTAATACCGGTACAAAAATACCTAGTATTTCTGGTGTTAATTTTGAAAAATCGGGTGTTGTACATATGTTTGGTACTATTACTTCTATGGTAACTGTAGCTGTATCACACGCTACTGGTGTTCCGTTATCACATACTTCGTATTCAAATACATCTGTTCCTATATACCCTGCATTTGGTGTATACGTATAAGTACCGTCTGCATTTAATACTACTGTACCATTGGTTGGTGCAGTTACTGGCGTTGTGTTTACTGTTTGGGTATCGCCTTGTGTATCTTCATCATTGGTCAATACATTTCCGTTTACTGCTGTGTCAACAAAGGTGTTGTTGATGTCGTTTATAGCAAATGTATCATTTACTGGATTTACAGATACATAAACTGTTGCTGTATCACACGCTGATGGTGCTACATTATCACATACTTCGTATACGAAACTATCTGTTCCAGAAAAATCAATTGTTGGTGTATAAACAAATGTTCCATCAGAATTTAACACTACCGTACCATTTGTTGGTGGTGTTACAGGTATTGTATTTACAGTTTGTATATCGCCCTCTGGATCAGTATCGTTATCTAATACGTTTCCTGTTAAAGTTGTATTTTGATCACCGTTTACAGCATCGTCATTTGCATAAGTAATATTTGCTCCATTTCCTGCCGGCAATACGTCTATCGTTACCGTGGCTGTATCGCATAAAGACGGAGATCCGTTATCACATATTTCATATACAAAACTATCTGTTCCTTCAAATCCTGGATTTGGTGTATAAGTATACGTTCCATTAGGATTAATCACAACTGTTCCGTTTGTTGGAGTAGTGATTGGTGTTGTATTCACTGTTAAGGTATCACCATCTGGATCGAAATCATTTGGTAATGCATTTCCGCTTACAGGCGTGTCAACCTCAGTGGTTGCGGTATCATTATTTGCAATTGGCTTGTCATTTGTGTTTGGTGTTGGTATTGCCATTACTTCCATTGTAACTACAGCAGTATCACACGCCTGAGGTAAGCCACTATCACATACTTCGTATTCGAATGTGTCTGTTCCTACAAATCCTGCTGTTGGTGTATACGTATATGTACCATCTGCATTTATTACTACTGTACCATTTGTTGGAGCAGTTACTGGCACTGGATTTACTGTTTGAGTATCACCTTCTAAATCTTCATCATTAGTCAATACATTTCCTGTTACCATTGTGTCAGCAAAAGTATTATTGAAGTCATTTATTGCAAAGGTATTGTTTGCTAATATTGGCAACCCTTTTCCTCTTATATCAAAAAGCAAGTCAATTGCTATACTCCCAGTAACGTTACCCACCCTAATATATAAAGGGTCAACATCAACTCCTACAGGTCCTATTCTAGAAATGTTTGCACCCATTAAATCTGTACCAGACCAATGGCGTCTTCCTCCTACATAAACATTACCGTATTTATCTACAGTCCACTGATTTCTAAGACCACTTGATGTTCCAGGGTGGTAAGGGTTTCCTAAATCAATAGCTCCATTATCACCAAAAGCAGTATCCAATTTCGCAAATGTTCCATTTGGATCAGGATTACCTGCAGCATTTGTTAATTTATATTTATAAAGATAATCTCTGTTGTAGTTTTCTACACTTGAATAAATGTAGAAATCTGTATCAGAATAGAAGTGAATTTCATCAAAATTAGGTGATGTAACGCCTCCTCCTATAGGATAAGCATCCATGATTATAGAAGTAACATTTGTTCCATCAGCATCAAAACGTTTTAATAGAGGGGTACTATCACGTCCTTTTATAAAAATATAATTTCCTGAAGGCGTATACATTATATCGCCATCTATACCGACATTTATGGGTGTGGTAAAAGATCCTGTATCTGTATTTAAAAAGTATAAATTATTTTCAGTTACAGAAGAAAATGCTAATGTTGTTTTGTCAGGAGATAAATCAGCGTAAGAAACCCTATTATTACTTCCTGTATCAATTATCCAACGTCTATTACCATCTGCATCAATAGAAGAAATTCTACCTCTACTATGTGCAAAGATTATATTACTATCACTTACTCTTCTAAAATCTTCAAAAGTCAAATCCGTATTATCAGGCTCATCATAAACTCCTGATGGGTCAGGTAAAAATCCTGTTACATTAAAACTACTTTCTTTAGCAAAATCATAACTAACCATCGAGTTATAATGTGAATTTCCAGCCATACGATAAAACACCTCTAAACCTTCAACTGAAGGTGCAGCTGGATTTAGTTGAGTAGCAGCGTTTGTTACCTCTGCATCACTCTCTGGCAAACCTAAATTAGCTGCCCAATTTTTTGGTGTATTATTTATTTCTGTATCTATTACTCCATTAGCATGCAATCGAACAAGACCTCCATGGTATAAATTGCTTAGTCCTTGCCTTGACATAACTAATAATTTACCATCACATTGTAACTTAATACCATAAATAGAATTTGAAGACATTGCAAACACATTATTTCTAAACTCTAAATCCATATTTCCGTTAGCATCTAATTTTGCTAAAAGAGGAATCATTTCGGTATCATTTTCATCTGTATTACTCCTTATATCACCCGCAATATAAATTTCATCAGAAGCATTTACTTCAATATCATAAGGAGCACCTGTCTCATTAATTGTAGTTCCTGAAAGCCCACTAAACGATTGTCGTGTAAAACTGGTGTCGTGAGTTCCGTTTGCATTCAAACGTATCAATCCTCTATGAGTAACACCTCCTACATTAATATTTATTTGAGTACCCGAAACCAAAACCTTATCATCACTTTGAACAGCCAAAGCTAAGAGAGCTTCAGTACTCCCTGTCTCAATATTTGTCCATGTATTATCTATTGATCCATCTGTGTTAAATCTCTGTGGCCCTTCAAGAGCAATTCCAACAATAACCTTTCCATCAGATTGTTCTACAACATCATACAAATTACGATTAGCTGGTCCTGAATAGTTAAAACTAGTATCCTCAACACCACCGGGAAAAGTAAACTTTTTCACATCACCCCAAGGTTCTGCTACATAAATATAGTTACCTAATTTAGAAACATACATCTTTGGAGCATAAGCAGGTGAGAATGGCGACATCACTTCAGTTCTAGTACCATTTGAAGTAACTTGATAAAAGTTTCTTGCAGTAAGGTCGTAATACACAAATGAACCGTCTTGTAGTGCCACAATCTTGACTAAACCATTGCCTTGAGTTGCAATAGACATCGGTAAATGAGTTGTGTTTGCAGAGAAATCAGGATTTTGAAACATTAAATTTTCAAAATTAGTAGTATCATATCTAACGTAAATTCCTGTTGTTGCTATAATTCCATTCGAATTTACTGCAACACTTCTCATTAATGGTGACGCCACATCGTTTGGATTAGTATCATCATCATATCCTCCTGAAGTTAATTCTGTAGGGTTTAAAACTGGTAAATCCATTGGAGGAGTTTTAGTGCACTGTGCAAACACAGAAAATACACTAAATAACAAAACAAAAATATTAACTAATAATGATTTGTTATTGTTAATCAAAAAAAGATTTTTACTGTTTTGGCGTAATTTTATATCCATAAATTTTTAGTTTGTTGATTTTTAATTTAAATATCCAAGATATTATACCAAATTAGACACAATATCTTTTCAAAGTCACATTAATTTAATTCTTTATATTTAGGGACAAAGTTATGCCAATTTATTATGTATTTTGATAGTTTTAAACAAATTATCTAAAAAAAACTGCAAATGGGTTTAATTTATCAATAAAATACATTTTAAAAATGTAATACTGAGGGGTTTTATCTATAATATGCCTCTATCTCTTCAAAATGTAGATAAAAATAAAATTGTTAATATTTCTATAAATATACCATTATTAAAATTAAAAATTAAGACTTATTTTGATTAATTTTTAACTAAAAAATTATTTTTTAAAAAATTTAGTGTTTTGTGTAATATTATTAGAAAAATCCAGTTTAATAAAATACAATCCACTTTTAAAATTAGAAACGTCAACAACCTGACTATTTGAAGTTAATTCTCCTGTTTTTAACAATTTTCCATCAAAATTATAGATAGTATATGTTGCGTTTTCTATTGTATTTACTTCTATTAAATCGGTTGCAGGATTTGGATATAAACTAAATGTAGCATCTTGAAAAGCCACTGTACTTAAGTTGGCACAAGTTCCGTTAGTCATCAAAGTGCTTGAACATACTTGATTGGTATTGCTATCATTTTGTACCCATAAACCACCATCAATGTCATTTGTTTGTAATATTCTATTATCAACTCCTTGTGCAATATATGGGTACATTACATCAACTGAATTTGCGGTATGCCCAAGGTTTCTTGCATGCCCTAATTCATGCAACATCACAGAATAAAAATCATATTGACTTGAAGTCGTAGCACCAGAAGTGAAATTAAAATTTGATGATGCATTCATTGCAATATCAACATCTGTTATAAACCATCTTCCTGTATAAGAACAAGCGCTAAAACCAGTTTTAGTAACTCCAAGAGTTTGAGATGCTAGAGTAGAATCAAAATAAATTACGCTTAGTCCATCACTGCTATCATGCATGTTAGAAGTTGGTGAATTTTCATCAAAAATCCAATTCATATTTGACGAACACACCCATTGATCCATAGCTTCTTTTGTTCTATTAATAGCATCCGTATTAGTAAAATTTGTATTTGGAACAAAACTTATTCCTTGATCTTGTAACACAGGTAAATTAATAGGATATATTGCCGAACCGTCATAAGTTGCGTAATCTTTTACATTGTAGTTAACTTGTAAGACGGTAGCGCTTTCTACATAAGTAGTTGCATCTCCAACTCTAATGGTTCCTGTTGCTGCACCTGTTGGTACTCTAAATACAATTTCAGTATCAGACCAACTAACATAATTATAAGAATCTGGAAATGAAATTCTAGTTGATGGATTATCAGAAAACACTGTCCAAACCATCATGGATGTAGTTGGGCCAGAAGCACCAAAACCTGTTCCTGTAATGGTAACTGTATCCCCTATTCCTGCATTGACAGTAGTTGGACTTATATTAGTAATATTACGTTGGTTAGTACTTTGAGTAAATTGATTTATCTGCTGTGAAATAGTTGAAATTACACTAACATCACTAAAAATCGAATTTCTTTGATCTTGTGTGAGTTGTTCTTTTAATTTCAATTCTGATTGTGCAAAAAATGCAACTGTATAGTAACTTTGATTTGGGTTTTTATTTAAAAAATAAATTCCATAATCTCCAATTCTAAAATCATTAGAAGGAAAGGTTTTTAATGCCTTATCTCCTACTACACCTCCTTCTGATTGAACTTCAATTTCTAAAGGAATACTTTGCCCTTTAAAAACAGTTTGAACAGCCATTTTATAATAGGTAAATATAGAATTATTTTGCGCAATAGCGTGTTGATCGAGTATTGTGCCTTCTACTATTAATTCAGCATTGTTAATTTTGTAAGTGTCATCTAATTTGATTATTTGTGCAGATAGAACGTTTGTATAAAACAAAGCACACAGCAATAGCATTTTTACTAATTTCATGATAATTTAATTTTACTGTAAAGTTACAAATAATTTTATTAATATTGTTGTGTTTAGATATTATTTTTACCTCTAATTAGAAAAAATCACAAACTAAAACAGTTCGTTTCTTCAAAAAATAGATCGTTATATATAGTTTTAAATCGTATTTTTACACTTTAATTATAAAAACACATTATTATGTATCCAGAAGACTTAGTAAAACCAATGAAAGCCGAATTAGAAAGTGCTGGTTTTACATCATTACATACATCAGAAGAAGTAGAAAAAGCAATCGCAAAAGAAGGTACAACCCTTGTTATGGTAAATTCAGTTTGTGGTTGTGCCGCAGGAACTGCACGTCCAGGAGCAATTGCCTCTTTACAAGGTGATAAATCGCCTTCAAATTTAACGACCGTTTTTGCAGGTGTTGATGCAGAAGCTACCAATGAAGCGCGTGAATTTATGATTCCTTTTCCTCCATCGTCTCCAGCAATTGCGCTGTTTAAAGATGGTCAATTGGTTCATATGCTAGAACGCCATCATATTGAAGGTAGATCAGCAGAGGCAATTGCAGGTAACTTAGCGATGGCTTATGATGAGTTTTGTTAATTCTATCCTAAATTCTTTCCTAAGGAAAGGAAGTTTAAAATCACGTATCTGATTAAGTAGTAAAATTTTTAAAACACAAAATCCATTCAATTGTTGAGTGGATTTTTTATTTTTACACTATGGAAAAATCAGAAATTATACAAAATACCATTTTATTTGTCAAAAAAACACTTGAAAATGCAGAAGGCGGACACGATTGGTTTCATATAGAGCGTGTTTATAAAAATGCTTTATTACTAGCCAAAAACGAAAATGTAAACGAATTGATTGTGAGTCTTGGCGCGTTATTACACGATATTGCTGATTCAAAATTCAACAATGGTGATGAAACAATTGGACCTAAAATTGCAGAAGAATTTTTACACACACAAAATGTAGATAGTTCTATAATAGCACAGGTTGTAGCCATAATAAACAATATTTCTTTTAAATCTTCTCTTTCAAAATCTAAAAAAGAACGTTTTACATCTATTGAATTGGATGTGGTTCAGGATGCTGATAGATTAGACGCAATTGGCGCTATTGGAATTGCACGTGCTTTTAATTATGGCGGTTTTAAAAACAGGCAGTTATACAATCCTGATATAAAACCTAATTTAACCATGAGTAAAGAAGAGTACAAAAACTCCAATGCTCCTTCTATCAATCATTTTTACGAGAAATTATTACTTCTAAAAGATAAAATGAATACTAAAACAGGACAGCAAATTGCTGCTGAAAGACATAAATATATGGAACTATTTTTAGAACAATTTTTTGCCGAATGGAATGGTGAAAAATAATGAATTGTATAAAAGAAATAATAGTTAGTAATAACTATTATTTCTTTAAAAAAAAATAACATCAATTTTATATATCAAAAATGAATGATTTTAAAGGTGTTGAAATTAATTTAAACCTCAACACCTATAGGAATGATTGATTTTGCTTCAAATACCTAATTAAAACGCTTTATTTTGATTTTTTCTAAAAATTAGGTCTTCTTTTTTCTAAAAATGCAGTAGTCCCTTCAATAAAATCAGTTGTACCAAAACAATTTCCAAAATTGGTGATTTCTTCCTCAAAACCATTTACTCCTGTTTTGTAATTTGCATTAACCGATTTAATAGCTGCTGAAATTGCAGTGCTGGAATTTCTAGAAATTTTAATTGCTAGTTTTTCTGCTAATGGTAATAATTCTTCTTGAGAAACAACATAATTTACCAATCCACAATTTTTTGCTTCTTCGGCAGTCATCATTCCTGCTGTAAGTATCATTTCCATAGCTTTTCCTTTTCCTATTAATTGAGGTAAGCGCTGTGTACCTCCATATCCTGGAATAACTCCTAACGAAACTTCTGGCAATCCCATTTTAGCATTGTCACTTGCTACTCTAAAATGCGCCGCCATTGCCAACTCTAAACCGCCTCCAAGAGCAAATCCATTTACGGCAGCAATTACAGGTGTTGATAGATTTTCAATAAAATCGAATAATAACGCTTGTCCATTTTTGGCTAATGCTGCTCCTTGTGTTTCATCAAAATTAGAAAATTCTTTAATGTCTGCTCCTGCAACAAAAGCTTTAGTGCCACTTCCTACAATAATTATTGCACGAATACTAGTGTCATTATCAGCCGATAAAAAAGCATTATGTAACTCTTCAATGGTTACCTTATTTAGAGCGTTTAACTGTTTGGGTCTATTGATAGTTATGGTTAGAATGCTATCGTTTTGGTTTACTAAAATGTTTTCGTAATTCATGTTGTTTGATTTATTGTTTGGGTAATTTTACTGTAAATACAGTTCCTATATGAACTGTTGATGTAAATGTAATTGTTCCTCCATAATTTTCTACAATGTTTTTAATCATTGGTAAACCAAGTCCCATTCCGCTTGATTTGGTTGTGAATTTTGGTTCAAAAACTTTATCTTTTGTATCGTCTGATATTCCTTTTCCGTTATCTGCAACTGTGATAATAACATTCATATTATCTTGTATAACTTTCACTTCTACGGATGGATTTTCTTTATCATCTAACGCTTGAGTCGCATTTTTTATCAAATTGGTAACTACACGTGTAAGTTGCATTTTATCTAAATTAGCAATAATTTTTTTATCATCAGCATAAAATAAAATATATGGTTCGGTAAAAATTTCTGTTGCGTGTTTAACTACTTCTACTACATTTAACAGTTCTCTTTTGGCTGTTGGCATTTTGGCAAAATCAGAAAAAGCAGATGCTATTGAACTCATAACATCTATTTGTTGAATGAGTGTTTTGCTGTATTCTTTTAATTTATAATGAATTTCAGGATCTGTTGGGTCAAATTTTCGCTCAAAACTTTGCACTGTTAAACGCATTGGTGTTAACGGATTTTTAATTTCATGTGCAACTTGCTTTGCCATCTCACGCCATGCTTGTTCCCGTTCGCTTTGTGCTAATTTTATGGCACTTTCTTCCAATTTATCAATCATACTATTGTATGAGTCAACTAAATTGTGAATTTCCTTACTTGCGTCTTTTAAAACAATTTTTTGGTTGGTTTTGAAAATTCTTGTAGCACTAATTTTAGTACTTACCTCTTTAATAGATCGTGTAATATAACTAGAAATAAAAAAAGCAATGGCAAATGCAATCAAAAATATCATTAAAAAACCAAGACCTAATCGTACTAAAAACTCTTCTAACTCTTTATCTTTTTCAGAACTATCTTCTAAATAAGGTAAGTGAATAATGCCAATTGGCTTTGCTTTTTGATCGTATAAATATGTATATAATGATTGATATTCTTTATCATTTCGTGTTTCTCTCTCTACATATCTATGTGTACCATTATCAAGATTTTTAAGTAGTTTTTTGGGGATTTTTCTGATGATGGTATCTTTGGTAAAATCACTATTAGATGATACAATAAAATTACCTTCTAAATCATAAATTCCAATTTCTAGATTGTGAACTTTAGCCAATTCAAAGATTTTATTCTTAAAAATAGTTTTTAATTCCGATGTTTCTACTTGATAAGTAGTATTACTAATTTCAACATCAAAATGATGGCGAATAGCACGTTCTTTTCTTAAAAGTCGTCCAGTATTATACTCTTCGGCTTGTTCGTTATATTGTATAATTGTGACAAAAGCAATCAAAATAGATGCGATTACTATCAATAATATCATTGATAAAAAAACACGATTCTGTAAAGATAATTTTTTGTTTGTCATCAGAATTTTTTAAAGCAAATAATGCTCAATAAATATACCACGATTTTTATTTGTAGCGCAATTTTAAAAAGATAATCACACATACTAAAATAATAGTTACAATATTGGCTAATATAATTGATAAACTTTGAATATTAATTCCATAAACTAACCATAGCACAACTCCTGTCAACATTGTTAAATACATAGACAACGATAAGTTTTCGACAGATTTTGTTTTCCAAGTTTTTATAACTTGAGGCACAAATGCAGCTGTTGTAAAAAATGCAGCAATTAAACCTATTATTTCTATGTTAAAATTCATATCAACCTACAATATTGACTATTTTTCCCGGAACAACAATTACTTTTTTAGGAGTTCTTCCTTGCAATTGCGCCTGTGTTTTTTCGTGTGCCAATACTTGCTTTTCGATTTCATCTTTGCTCATATCTAACGGAAATTCTAACATAAAACGCATTTTACCATTAAATGATATTGGATAATTTTTAGAACTTTCAATCAAATGTTTTTCATCAAACTCTGGAAATTGCACTGTTGAAATAGACTCATTATGACCTAATTTACGCCATAATTCTTCTGCAATATGAGGTGCATATGGTGAAATAAGAATTACTAAGGGTTCTAAAATTTCACGTTTGTTGCATTTTAATGCTGTTAACTCATTTACGGCAATCATAAACGAACTTACAGAAGTATTAAACGAAAAATTAGCAATATCATCATCTACTTTTTTGATGGTTTTATGCAATGTTTTTAGCTCCTCTTTAGTTGCTCCGTCTTCCGTTACCAAAAACACTCCTTCATTTCCTGAATGGTATAATTTCCATAACTTTTTAAGGAAAGAATACACTCCTGAAATACCTGAAGTTTTCCATGGTTTTGACTGTTCTAAAGGACCTAAAAACATCTCAAACAAACGTAAACTATCAGCACCATATTCTTCACATATCGCATCAGGATTTACAACATTGTATTTCGATTTAGACATTTTTTCTACTTCGCGAGAAACTTTAAAAGTTCCATCTTCTTCGCAAATAAATTCTGCATCTTTATATTCTTCTCTCCAATTTTTAAAAGATTCTATGTCTAATTCATCTGAAGTATTTACGAAAGAAACGTCTGAGTGAATAGGAGTTGTAGTGAACTCCTCTTTTTGTCCTGCTGAAACAAATTTATTTGTCCCTTCTACTCTATGAACAAACGCACTCGTTCCAGTAATCATTCCTTGATTTATGAGTTTTTTAGCATATTCATCTACAGGTACAACACCTCTATCATACAAGAATTTTTGCCAAAAACGCGAGTATAACAAATGTCCTGTTGCGTGTTCGCTTCCGCCAATATATAAATCAACATCTTGCCAATAATTTAAGGCTTCTTTTGATGCAAATTCTTCTGTATTATGAGGATCCATATAGCGGTTAAAATACCACGAACTTCCTGCCCATCCAGGCATTGTGTTTAGTTCTAAGGGGTAAACATCATTATCTTTAGACTTCTCGACTGCGCTCGAAGAGACAATCAAATCATTTGAAACAACCTTATTCGTTTTCGTGTCCCACGCCCAAACTTCTGCATTCCCCAAAGGTGGTTTTCCGTCTTCGGTTGGTAAGTATTTTTCTACTTCTGGTAATTGTATTGGCAAATGTTTTACGTCAATCATTTGAGGCATTCCATCTTTATAATACACAGGAAATGGCTCTCCCCAATATCGCTGACGAGAAAAAACAGCATCACGCAATCGGTAATTTATTTTTCCGTAGCCAATCTCTCTTTTTTCTAATTCATAAATAATGGTTTTCATTGCTTTTTTATACGTCAAACCATTTAAAAAATCGGAATTAGTCAATTTTGCTCCGCCTTTATCTTCATATGCTTTTTCTGAGATATCAACTCCTTCAAAAATAGTAGGAATTTCAATATCAAAATGCTTTGCAAAATCATAATCGCGTTGATCACCACAAGGCACAGCCATAACTGCTCCTGTACCATAACTAGCAAGCACATAATCACCAATCCAAATTTGGATTTTTTGTCCAGTAAATGGATGCTCGGCATACGCGCCTGTAAAAACTCCTGAAATAGTTTTTACGTCTGCCATTCTATCGCGTTCACTACGCTTTGCAGTTGCTTTTACATATTGTTCTACCGCTTCTCTTTGCGCATCTGTAGTTATTTTTTTTACCAGTTCATGTTCTGGCGCCAAGGTCATAAAACTTACTCCAAAAATAGTGTCAGGACGTGTAGTGAAGACATCAATCCTATCCCCTAACTCCTTTCCTTTGGAAAGGGTTGGGGATAGGACAGAAAACGAAACCATTGCTCCTTGACTTCTTCCAATCCAATTGGTTTGCGAATCTTTTAACGGTTGTGGCCAATCTATTTTTTGTAAACCATCTAACAAACGTTGTGCATATGCAGCAATTCGCATAGACCATTGCATCATTTTTTTTCGTACTACAGGATGTCCTCCTCGTTCTGAAACTCCGTTTATAATTTCATCATTTGCAAGAACGGTTCCCAATGCTGGACACCAATTCACTTCGGTTTCCGAAAGATAGGTCATTCGGTATTTTAACAAGATTTCTTGTTTTTCTTTTTCTGAAAATTCTTTCCATTGAGTTGCAGTAAATTCAGGAGTTTCATCGTCACAAACGGCATTAATTTTGTGATTTCCTTCAGATTCAAAAACTTGAACTAACTCAGCTATATCTTTTGCTTTATCAGCATCTTTACAATAATATGAATTGAATAAAAGAGTGAAAATCCATTGTGTCCATTTGTAATAATTTGGATCAGATGTACGTACTTCTCGTGACCAATCAAACGAAAAACCGATTCTATCAAGTTGTCTTCTATAAGTTTTTATATTTTCTTCAGTTGTTTTAGCAGGATGCTGTCCTGTTTGAATTGCATATTGCTCAGCAGGCAAACCGAAAGAATCGTATCCTTGAGGATGTAATACATTAAAGCCTTTATGACGTTTATAACGTGCATAAATATCACTTGCTATATATCCTAAAGGATGCCCAACATGTAGTCCTGCACCTGATGGATATGGAAACATATCTAAAACGTAAAATTTTTCTTTATCAGAAACGTTTGACGCTTGAAATGTTTGATTTTCTGCCCAATATTTTTGCCAATTGGCTTCTATTTCTTTGTGATTGTATTGCATTTATGCCTTTTTTTGAAGTCACAAATTTACACCTAAAATAGAAAACAATAAAGTGTTTGGTTTAATTAATGTTTTTTTGATTTTCATATTGTATTAATAAGGCGTTAGATTTTTTTGTAAATGATGATACTTAAGTTCAATTATAAAAACTTTTTTATTAAAAAGTTAATCGTACTTTTCGGCTTTAAAAAAACACAACTATTTTTTAATGAAAAACACAACCAAAGCTCATTTATCGCTTTTTAGCGCAAACCTTATTTATGGTGCAAGTTTTTTAATTGCTAAAGGTGTAATGCCTACTAAAATTGGACCTTCGGCGTTTATTTTTTTACGGATTTTAGGCGCAGGAATTTTATTTTGGCTGATTAAATCATTTATCAAAGAAAAAATTGAAAAAAAAGATTTTTTACTGTTAATCGTATGTGGTTTTTTAGGGACTGCTGCTAATCAAATGCTTTTTTTTCACGGTTTAAGTCTTACCTCACCAATAGATGCTTCTATTATTATGACTGCAGCACCAGTTTTAGTGTTGGTATTTAGTGCTTTTATCTTAAAAGAAAAAATCACTTCACTTAAAATTATTGGAATTATTTTAGGATCAATTGGAGCAGTTACTCTTATTTCTTACGGAAACAAATCTGGTGGAACCAGTTCTACTTTAGGTAATTTGTTTATTTTTTTAAATGCTAGTTCGTATGCGCTTTATTTAGTTTTAGTAAAACCATTAATGAAAAAATACAATCCGTTTACGGTAATTAGTTATGTGTTTTTATTTGGATTTATTTTTATTTTACCTATCGGAATTCGCGATATAATAGTTACTGACTTTTCTGCATTTACAACAAACACATACATAAGTATTGCTTTTATAATAATTGGCACTACTTTTTTAACCTATCTCTTTAATATTTATGCTTTAAAATACGTTTCTCCTTCAGTAAATGGAAGTTATATTTATCTACAACCTGCAATTAGTTTTATATTAGTTATTGTTTATTCTACTGTATTAAACGATACTAAATACGCACAAGATATTAGTTTTATCAAGTTACTTAGTTGTATTTTAGTTGGTATTGGTGTATATCTTATTGGAAAAAAACAACCAATTAAAAATTAGTTAAATTGATTGTAAAATCCAAATTTAACTAAACAATAAACATTTTTTAACCTTTCTCTCTCGCAATATTTTCTTGAGGCAATAAACTATGATATATAAAACTATTGATTGGAGTGCTTATTCCTAACAGTTTTCCTTGTTCAACAATATATCCATTAAAATTTTCGAGTTCACTTGGTTTACCTTCCATAATATCTCTTTGCATTGAAGCTGTAGTATTATAGCGTGTTTTATCAAATGAATCCATTGTTTTTTGAATGTTTTTTTGTGATAAATTAATTCCTTTTGCATTGGCAATTTTTACAATTTCATTCGCAGTATCTATCATTATTTTTCGTAAAACCTCATCCTTTTTCCACATTCCGAAAACTTGACGAGTTAATGAAGCTATACCGCTAATGGTAGCTATAAATAAATATTTTTTCCACACATCAAGATGAATATCCTTTGAAATTGTATTAGAAAATCCTGCTACATCAAAAACTTTCTTTACCTTTTTAATACGGT
Source organism: uncultured Lutibacter sp. (assembly GCA_947311835.1). Taxonomy (GTDB): domain Bacteria; phylum Bacteroidota; class Bacteroidia; order Flavobacteriales; family Flavobacteriaceae; genus Urechidicola. The sequence continues at coordinate 15,487 of CAMZLV010000045.1, forward strand.
TGGTAAGTTGATTATCATATTCGCCAAAAACAATTTCTGGTTTAAAAGCAAAGTGATTTATTACACCATAATCTTCGACTTTACTTACAATTCTACACAATCCTACAAGTACATTTCTCTTTGGCAAAACGGACAATAATTTATCGGCATTATCAGCACCATTTTGCAAAGGAAGTACCATTGTATTCTTACCTAAAATTGGTTTTATTAATTTTGCTACTTCCGTAATTTGCCAAGATTTTACACCAAGAATTATCAAATCAGGATTAGAAATTGTAGAAATATCATCCGTAACTTTAGGATAAACCGTAAAATCACCATCTATACTTTTTACCTGAAGTCCTTTGTGTTTGATAGCCTCAAGATGTTTTCCTCGCGCTATAAATGTTACCTCATTTTCTTGGTTTACTAATTTACCTCCAAAATATCCACCAACGCCACCTGCTCCAAAAATTACTATTTTCATTAGACTTCAAATTTATTAATTCCAAAAATACAAATATTATTTTTAGACGTGTCTAAAAATTTATTTTTATAAGTAAAAATAATTAGTATTTTTGCCATATGATTGACAATTTATCAACTACAGAAGAAAATTATTTAAAAGCGATTTTTAGTTTAACTAAAAAAACAGAAAATGCTGTGAGCACAAATCACATTGCTAAAAAATTAGCTACTAAAGCGTCTTCTGTTACCGATATGATAAAAAAACTGGCTGACAAAACTCTCGTAGATTATATAAAATACCAAGGAGTATCTCTCACTAATAAAGGTAGAAAAAAAGCACTATCAATTGTAAGAAATCATCGGCTTTGGGAAGTCTTTTTGGTTGAAAAACTGAATTATAAATGGGATGAAGTACATGATTTAGCAGAGCAGTTAGAACATATTAAATCAGAACATTTAACAGAGCGTTTAGATGCGTTTTTAAACTATCCAAAGTACGATCCTCATGGCGACCCAATTCCTGATAAAAATGGAACTATTGAACAATCTTTAAGTGAGCCATTATCAATTTTAAAAGAAGGAGAATCTGCAGTTATTGTAGGCGTTATTGATTCATCATCCTTATTTTTAAAATTTCTTGACAAATCAAATATTAAACTTGGAAGCGAAATAAAAATTATACATAAAGAAGATTTTGACAACTCAATGCTAATCGATATTGATGGCAACAAAGTTTCATTATCGCATCAAATTACAAAAAATTTACTCGTTAAAAACAACTAATTATGATAAATCAAATTATTTCATACTTTGAAAGTATCGACCCAATTTTGGCGGCATTTTACGCAACACTTTTTACTTGGTCACTAACTGCTCTTGGTGCAGGATTGGTCTTCTTTTTTAAAAAAATGAATCGTGCATTTTTTGACGGAATGCTCGGTTTTACTGGAGGCGTAATGGTTGCAGCAAGTTTTTGGAGTTTGTTAGCTCCTGGAATAGAGATGAGTCCTGGAGAAGGTTTTATAAAGGTTATTCCTGCTGCTATTGGTTTCTTTTTAGGTGCAATAATGCTTTTTGGTTTAGACAAAATTATGCCTCACTTGCATGTTAATTTTAAGGAAGACGAAAAAGAAGGTGTTAAAACGCAATTACACAGAACTACATTATTGGTTTTAGCAATAACGTTACATAACATTCCTGAAGGATTAGCTATTGGAGTGCTTTTTGGAGGTGTTGCTGCTGGTTTTGATGGCGCTACTATTGGAGGTGCGGTTGCACTTGCTATCGGAATTGGTATTCAAAATTTTCCAGAAGGATTTGCAGTTGCAATGCCTTTAAGACGCGAAGGTTTTAGCAGAAAAAAAAGTTGGTGGTACGGTCAATTATCAGCAGTTGTAGAGCCTTTTGCTGCTGTTTTGGGTGCTTGGGCTGTTATGACTTTTCAACCTATCTTACCTTATGCGCTTGCTTTTGCTGCAGGAGCAATGATGTTTGTAGTTGTAGAAGAGGTAATACCTGAAACGCAACGTGATAAATATACTGATATCGCTACACTTGGTTTTATTGGTGGATTTATAGTAATGATGGCGTTGGATGTAGGTTTAGGATAAAAATTATATCATTATCTTTTGAACATAAACACCTTTATTTGTTTTAATTTTAACAATGTAAATACCCTCTGAAAGTGTTGAAACATCAACAATATCATGTAATGTGAAACTCCTGATTCTTGAGCCATTGATTGAATATATTTCTACGTTATACTCACTGTCGAAATTTAAGAAATGTAACGTTTTATCGTTCGAATTTAAAAAGATATACTGATTTTCTATAGCACTATTTTCAACCGATAAAACTGCTGAAATTTCTAATAAATCAGTATATCTATACCAAACATAACCATCAAAAGTAACATTTGATTTCCAAGTTCCTGTTTGGTCATTATAACCGTTTGTACCGTTTATAAAAGTGTCGTACGGCTGTGTCAAAGGGTGTGGCGCTATTAACCAATTATACATATGTGCAGGTCTTGCGCTAAAAATAGGCATAATTGTTACAGGATTTTGCGCCAAATCTTCAATTCTTGTACTATTGTATTGATAAATACTATCACCATTATTATACACGTCACTAGACCTGTAATAATGTACTAAAACACGATGTGTATTTAATACTATATCATTACTTTGCGCTATAGTTGGATAACCTATATATGTTTCTGCTTTTAAGCCATTGGCATCACAATATGTTTTTAATAACGCTAACTGACTGTTGTAGTAATCAAATGCACCTGCAATTGAGCATGGATAACCATTAGGCGTTAAATAAGTTGTGCAATAATAGTTTCCTGAATCTACTAAACTTGTATTCCAAAATTCAAATTCTATATTAAAAACATCAAAACGCTTGTTAGGCTCAGTTGGATAAAAACTATTATAGGTTTTTATTTTGTCAAAAGAGCTGTTTTTTTCTCCTACTGCGCCTACTTCTATTATTCCATAATTTGTTTTAGCATTGTGAATAAAATTTGCCAAAGGAAGAGATAGTGACATATTATCTAATGGGAAATTATTTAGATGAATATACGTAAGATTGTATAATATCAAATAGTTAAAACCATTGTCTTGCGCATACGTTAGTAGTTCTGTTTCGGCTGTGCTATTGCCAATAATATATTTAAAATCATTGACATATAAACCTACAATATCTTGAGAAAAGATACGAGTAGATAAAAGCAATACAAGTATAATTAATGTTTTTTTCATAGCTTAAATACATTTGAATTAGTATTCAAATGTATTAATTATTTTCTAAAAAACACTATTAATGACAACCTGAACTATCTTTTCCACAAGATTTAGAAGCATTTTTGTTTTTAAAAAAATATTTTTTAATTAAAAATCGTACTGCCAATATTACAATAAGATATACTATTATTTGTTGGTAATTTTCCATAATTATTTTAAAAATTGGAAAGCTAATAATGCTGTTATATATGCAATTGCTGTCATACCAAATAATTGTACTAAAGGCCATTTCCAACTATTTGTTTCGCGTTTTACAATTGCCAATGTACTCATGCACTGCATTGAAAAAGCATAAAAAAGAAGAAGAGAAATACCACTCGCCAATGTAAACACTTTGCCTCCTGATGCATATACTTCTTGTCGCATTTTGTCCTTGATTGTTTCCTCCTCATCACTAGAACTTCCAACACTATAGATAGTTGCTAAAGTTCCTACAAATACTTCACGTGCCGCAAAAGAGGTAACCAATGCAATACCTATTTTCCAATCATATCCTAAGGGTTTAATAACTGGTTCTATCGTTTTTCCTACTATTCCAATATATGAATGTTCTAATTTATAGGATGCTATTTTATTATCCAATTCAGATTGTGAAAGTTGTTGATTAACTACTTCATTTTTAACAATTGCTGCTCCATTCGTAAATTTTTCTCCAGGTCCATTAGATGCTAAAAACCATAATACAATTGAAATTGCCAAAATTATTTTTCCTGCCTCGAAAATAAATGATTTTGTTTTTTCAAACACATTGATAAACACGTTTTTAAACATTGGCAACTTGTAATTTGGCATTTCTACAACAAAATATGACTTGCTTTTTACTTTTACTATTTTGTTTAATATATATGCGGCAATAATAGCGCTCGCAAAACCTAAAACATATAAAAGCATTAATGTTAAGCCTTGCGCATTGAATATTCCTAAAACTTTTTTATTTGGTATTACTACAGCAATTAATATGGCATAAACAGGCAATCGAGCTGAGCACGTTGTAAAAGGAGTGACTAATATGGTTATTAATCGTTCTTTCCAATTTTCAATATTACGTGTTGCCATAATTGCTGGAATTGCACAGGCAGTTCCTGATACTAACGGCACAACACTTTTTCCACTCATTCCAAAACGGCGCATAATTCTATCCATTAAGAAAACTACGCGACTCATATAACCGCTTTCTTCTAAAACTGATATAAAAATAAATAAGAAAACAATTTGTGGTACAAAAATTAATACGCCTCCAATACCTGCAATAACTCCATCTACCAATAAATCTGTTAAGTCTCCTGGTTCAAGAGTGCTTCTTACCCATTTCCCTAGAGAAGCAAAAGACGAGTCTATAAACTCCATAGGAACAGTTGTCCAATCAAAAATTGCTTGGAAAATTAGCAGTAATAAACTAAAAAAGATTACATATCCAAAGATACGATGCGTCAAAACTCTATCTAATTTACTTCGTAAATCTGTTGCTTTTGTTTTATCAACTTTATATCCTTTTTTAAGAGCATCATTGATAAATTTATAACGAATTATCGTTTCTCGATGTTGCAATTTTTTTAATTCTGATGTGGTTTTTGTAACAAAAGACGTTTCCTCTTTCAATTCATTTTTTTCTATTTTCCCAAAATTTACATCATGTGTAATAGCCAACCATAATTTATATAATGATTGATTCGGAAAAGTAGTTTTTAATTTTTCAAAATAATTTTTGTCAATTTGCGTAGCATCAATACATGATTCTGACGATAGGTTTTTATGATTTTTTAATAATTCTAAAATGGTTTCAATCCCTTCTTTGGTTCTCGAACTGACTAAGGCTATTTTGGTGTTTAATTCTTTTTCTAAAACAGACACATTTATTGAAATCCCTTTTAATTCCATTCTATCAGCCATATTAATAACCAATATTGTCGGAATTTCTAAATCTTTAATTTGAGTAAATAATAAAAGGTTTCTTTTTAAATTTTCTACTTCAGAAACCACAATTGCTACATCAGGATAGTCTTCATTGTTTTTATTCATCAACAGTTCAATAACTACATCTTCATCAAGTGAAGACGTATTTAAACTATACGTTCCTGGAAGGTCTATTATTTTAGCTTTTTGATGTTGAGAAAGTTTACAAATTCCTGTTTTCTTTTCAACTGTAATTCCTGGATAGTTTCCAACATGTTGATGCAATCCTGTAAGATGATTAAATACAGAGGTTTTTCCTGTATTTGGATTTCCAATTAACGCAACTTTCAACATATTGGTACTCATAACTGGAAAAATATTATACTATTTTGACTATTGAAATTTGCATTGCAATTTCTTTTCTAATCGCCACAAAACTATCATTTATATTTATGTAAAGTGGATCGTGAAAAGGTGCATACTGCACTAATTTTACAGTGTTTCCAGGCAAACAACCCATTTCTATCAATTTTAATGGAATTGATTCAATATCAAAATCTTGAATGATTCCAATTTCTCCTTTTTGTAGGGTAGCGATAGAGTGAGTATGCATTAAACAATTGAATTTAAAATGCAAATATACTAAATTAGAACGATTCTAAATATGACAATTGTCACTTCTTTTGATATTCTTTTTGAAGTACTTTAATATCTGCTATTAATTTATCTATTTGTTCACTATTTGTGCCGTCATAAAAACCTCTAATCCTACGTTTTTTATCAACTAAAATAAAATTTTCGGTATGTATAAAATCTTGAACTCCTCCATCTCCTTCATCTACAACTGCAAAGTAACTTTTACGAGCCAATTCGTATATATGTTTTTTATTTCCAGTAGTTACATTCCATTTGCTATCAATAACTCCTTTATGATTAGCATATTCACGCAATACAGGAATACTGTCAATAATTGGCGTGACAGAATGTGATAGTATTTTTACAGAATCATCATTTAAAAAAGCATTTTGAACTTTAGCCATATTATTAGTCATAATAGGACAAATGGTTGTACAGCGTGTAAAAAAGAAATCTGCTACATAAATTTTGTCTTTATAATCTTCTTGAGTAATGGTATCGCCATTTTGATTAATCAATGAAAAATCAGCGATGGTATGTCCTCTTCTAACATGAAAAAGTGATTTATCAACCAATCTTGGATTAACATCTGCAGGATTGTAAATAGGCAGTCGTTCATTAGGATTTAAATAGGAATATATTACGCTTATCGTAAACATCGAAAAAATAGCCATCGCAATAAGAAGTGGCATTGACTTTTTGAAAAATTTAAAATCCATTAGTAAAGTATTTGAAGTACAAATTTACAACAAACACTCGTTTTTATCTGCACACAAATACAAAAGTTTGTTAAAACTAACTCTAGATAAAATAACTATTTCACAACTGTTTATAAAACCGTACATTTGTACGATTTTTAAGATAACAAAATACATTTATGGAAATATTAATAAAAGCATCACAATTTTTACTGAGTTTATCTTTATTGATTGTTTTACACGAATTTGGACATTTTATTCCAGCAAAATTATTTAAAACAAGAGTTGAAAAGTTCTATTTATTTTTTGACGCTTGGGGAAAAAAATTATTCAGTTTCAAAAAAGGAGAAACAGAGTACGGAATTGGATGGTTACCACTTGGTGGTTACGTAAAAATTTCTGGAATGATTGATGAAAGTATGGATGTGGAGCAAATGAAAGAAGAACCAAAACCTTGGGAGTTTCGTTCAAAACCAGCATGGCAACGATTAATTATTATGCTTGGAGGTGTAATTGTAAACTTTATCTTAGGATTTTTAATTTACATTATGCTATTTGGTGTTTGGGGCGAATATTACGTAAAAAAAGAAGATGTAAAATATGGTTTTGGCATTTCTAAAGCACTAGAACAATACGGCGCAAGACAAGGAGATAACATCTTATTGGTTAACGGAGAAGAAATGGCTGATGTTATGGACATCAACAACTTTTTACTGTTAAGAAATGTAAAAACAATGACCGTAAAACATACTGATGGAACTACAGAAAAGTTAACACTTCCTGAAGATATTGACATGCAAATATTCGGTTCTACTGGTATGAAAGCAATGTCGCCACGTTTTCCTTTTAAATTAGATTCTGTTGCTCCAGGATTTGCTGCTGCAAATGCAGGATTGCTAAAAACGGACAAAATTATTGAAGCAAATGGTGTGCCTGTTACCTATTGGTTTGATGTTGAATATGGCATACAAAAAGCCGTAGACAAACAATTAAACTTAAAAGTTGAACGCGATGGTGCAATTAAAGAACTGTCATTAACATTAGGCAAGAAAAACAAATTAGGTGTTTTAACATCGCCTACTGACAAAGACTTTTACAAAAGAAGTCATCGTGATTTTTCTTTCTCTGAAAGTTTTTCAAGAGGAGCATCTGAGGCATATTGGAAACTACACGATATTGTTACGCAGTTTAAATTTGTATTTACTTCTAAAGGCGCAACAAGTCTTGGAGGCTTTATTTCAATAGGGAATATATTCCCTTCTTCATGGAGTTGGCCAGCATTTTGGAGCATTACAGCGTTCTTATCTTTAATGCTTGGTTTTATGAATCTATTACCAATTCCTGCATTGGATGGAGGTCACGTATTATTTACGCTTTGGGAAATGATTACTGGAAAAAAACCAAGCGATAAATTTTTAGAACATGCGCAAATTGTAGGTTTTATTCTTTTAATGAGTTTACTCTTGTTTGCCAACGGAAATGACATTTATAAATGGATAACTGGACAGTTGTAACTTTATAAACTTTAACATAAAAAAAAAGGATTTATCAATTTGATGAATCCTTTTTTTGTGAAGATAAACGTATCTATTTTAATTGGTATCGCAACCCAAAAAGAAAATTTCCTTTAGGCATTAATACGTTGTCTTTTTCAAAATAATCAGTATTAAAAATGTTATTTGCTGCTGCAAAAACAGTAAACTGCTTTATTTTAGTTGAGATTTTGGCATCTACAATTGCATATGAATTTGCAGGTCTTTCTACATATCTATATGAAATGCTCGGCTGTAAAACTTTTAATAATTCAAAATCAAAAGATGCTGTAAAATGATGTTTTATTGACGTGTTTAATAAATATCTTGAAGCAAATACGTTTGTATCATTATAATCATCTTCTAAAAAAGTATATCCTAATTTTAAGTTTTGATTTTGATCATTTATTTTAAAATTATAAGCCGTATTTACTTCAAAACCGTTTGTTGTAATTTTACGTATATTTTGTGCTAAAAACACTGCGCTTGTTGCAGTTTCTTTTACATAATCAATCAAATCTTTGGCTTCTCTTCTAAAGAAAGCCGAACTTACTGTAAACTTTGACGTTGCGTATTTAACACCTAATTCTTGTGCCAATGCGCGTTCTGGTTTTAAAGCGTCGTTTCCTGATAAAAAGTTCGGTATATTGATATACAATTCGGTGTATGTTGGTATGCGATATGAAACGCCAATATTACCATATACTTTTGTGTTTTGATTAATTTTATAACCAACATCAATTCCTGGAAATGCTTGGAAGTCAAAATCAGAATAGTAATTTAACGAAACGCCTGGCGTAAAGTCTAACTTATCATCAGCCAATAAAAAACGGTGCTCTACAAAAAGGTTTAATTGTGTTCTATCTTGATCGCCAAGATTATTACTTGCTAATGAAACTTTTGCAAAATCTACACCAAAACCTGTAGTTCCGAGTTTTGAATTGTATGACATATTTACTTCTGCTCCTAATTTATTAGAAATATTAAAATTTCTTGAAAAACTTGGGTCTTCACGCTTTAGCAAAAACATATCTTGATTGTGCTTCCAGTAAATTTTTGGTTTAATTGTCAAACTACTTTTTACGAATTTTGTTGATACACCAACCAAACTTGTTTGTGTTTCTTCGTATTCATTAAAAACAGGTGTATTGGTGTAAAAGTTATTTGCTCCAAACTTACGTTCTGCAAACGAGGCTAATACAGCTACTGGCGAACCTTTAGTTTTAAAACTACTTTTTACAAAGTAATTTTGATTTTTAAAATCTGTATTTTCTCTGTATCCATCACTTACATTTGAAGAGAAATGAAGTTGATGATTTGATTTATTTAAATTTTTAGTCGCAGTAACTCCGATAAATGTACGCGCATACGAACCTGAATTTAGATCTAATTTTAAATTATTCGTTACTTCCTTTTTTGTTACAATATTAATTGCGCCAAGAAAGGCATTTTGACCAAAAATACGTGCTGCAGGGCCTTTAATGATTTCGATTCGTTCAACATTTTCAATAGGAATCATCATATTCATAGTGTGATGTCCTGTTTGAGGGTCTTCGGTTTTAATACCATCAACTAAAATTAGTGTTTGGTTAAAATGACCTCCTCTAATATAAATATCAGATTGCATACCGTCAACACCTCTTCTTCTTACATCAATTCCTGCTACGTTTTGCAATAAATCTGCTACATTATTTGCGGTACTTTTTTGAATTTGTGCAGAAGTTATTACCTCAATAGTTCGTGAGTTTTCTTTAAACAGAATATCAATTCTACTTGATGATATTAGCACAGAGTCTAACTGTTGTACTTGATCGATTTGTTGTGCAAATGATTGCCTAATTAATACTAAAAATAATACTAATACTGTTATTTTTGTTGTGTTCATAATGGATTAGTTTAAACGGCTAAAATAGTTTTTTTTACAGTTTAAATATCCATCGCCTTAATAAAAGGGAGCAAGTCTGTTTTGACACTTTTATATACAACAAAAAAATATATTGTAATTTGCTGATTATTAATTTCTTAAAAAGAACACAGTCCTTATAAACTTATATACACAAAATTATTTTAAGCTGGTATTACAATTTTATCACCAAGAAACTTTGGTTGTTTATTAAATAATAGGTCTAAACTTAATTTTACACGCGCAAAATATTCTCTAATATTGACTCTCAAACCGCTTTTCCCTCCAACTTTTTTGGCATTAAAACCAATGGCTTTGATGTGTTTGTTATTTGCAATAGCAATAGCTCTTTTATTATGAAATTGCTGTGAAATAATAGTTATTGATTCTTGACCAAATATTTCTTTACATCGTATTACAGAATCTAAGGTTCTAAAACCTGCATAATCTAAAAAAATGTTTTCTGCAGGAATTCCGCCTTTTATTAAATCTTCTTTAAAAGTGGTTGGTTCATCATAATTTGCTGTACTATTATCGCCACTAACAATAATATACTTGATTTTTTTAGCCATATAAAGTTCAATAGTAGCCTCAATTCTATATTTGTAATACAAATTTAAATATCCTTTTTTATAATATTTTGAAGTCCCCAACACCAAGCCAACTTTGTTATACGGTATTTCGGTTACAGAATCATATGTTTTTCCACTCGCTTGACGCTCTACATATACATCTGAAATAAAAATTACAACGAGTAAAAAAAGTGCAATTTTAAATCCAAGTTTAATTAGTTTTCGCATATTTCAAAAATACACATAAATAATTAATACCTTTATCGCCATGTATGCATTAGTAGATTGTAATAATTTTTATGCCTCTTGCGAGCGTGTATTTAAACCGCAGTTACGCAATAAACCAATCGTTATTTTGTCTAATAACGATGGCTGTGTTATTGCGCGTAGCGACCAAGCAAAAGTACTTGGTGTTCCTATGGGAGCACCTGCTTTTAAGTATAAAAACTTTTTTAAAAAACATGGAATTACCGTATTTTCTTCTAATTATGCATTGTATGGAGATATGAGCAATCGTGTAATGTCTATTTTAAGTGATTTTACACCAAATATAGAAGTATATAGTATTGATGAAGCGTTTTTATCATTTAAAGGGTTTGAAAATTACGACTTAAATTCCTATGGTATTAAAATGCAAAAGCGAATTTTAAAATGGACAGGAATACCAACAAGTGTAGGTATTGCACCAACCAAAGCACTCTCAAAAGTTGCAAATAAAATAGCTAGAAAATATCCAAAGCAAACAACTAATGTACATATTATAGATACCGAAGAAAAAAGAATAAAAGCCTTAAAATGGACTAAAATTGAATCGGTTTGGGGAATAGGAAAACAATTATCAAAACGATTAAAAAATCAAGGCATAAAAACAGCATATGATTTTACTTTATTAAACGATTCTTGGGTGCGCGGTAATTTTTCTGTCACCGAATTGAATCTAAAAAAAGATCTTGAGGGATTTCCAACATTGACTTTAGATAACTATAACGTATCTAAAAAATCAATCTCAACAACAAGAACCTTTGAAACAACTATTGAAAATTTAACTGAAATTGTAGAGCGCGTTTCAACATTTTCTTCAAACTGCGCCAAAAAATTGCGACAACAAAATTCGTTGTGCACAACTGTTATTGTATCGCTAAGCAACAATCGGTTTAAAAAAAATACAGAATATTATAATAACCATCTTGTTATTTCGCTCCCTTTTCCTTCTAATTCTGATTTAGTTATTGTTAAATATGCAGTACAAGCAATAAAGACCATTTATAAAAAAAATATTACGTACAAACGTGCAGGAGTAATTGTTACAGGATTGGTTCCTGCTGACAATCATCAATTAAATATTTTTGAATCACAAAACCCAAAACACACTGCATTAATGCATACTATTGATACATTAAACACTAAATTGGAAAGCACAAAAATAAAACTTGCCAATCAAGATTTAAAACATACTTGGAAAATGCGACAAGAATATTTATCATCTAGATACACAACCGATATTAACGAACTAATAATAGTAAAATAATATGTCAAAAACACTTACTTTTTATACTCCAGAAACAATAGAAAATACTGGCGCACCTCTTGTTGATATTGGCATATCTGCTGGTTTTCCTTCTCCTGCTGATGATTTTTTACAACAGCGCATAAGTTTAGACAAAATACTTGTTAAAAATAAAGACGCAACTTTTTTTGCACGCGTTAGCGGACAATCAATGATAGATGCAGGAATAAATGATAATGACTTATTGGTAATTGATAGAAGTATAGAACCTGTAAATAATAAAATTGCGGTGTGTTTTATTGATGGTGAATTTACCGTAAAAAGACTTCGTGTTGAAGGCAATAAAGTATGGTTAAAACCAGAGAATCCTGATTATCCTATTATAAATATAACCGAAGAAAATGATTTTATAATTTGGGGAATTGTTACCAATGTGATTAAAACCGTGTAAATAAAAAACAACTCAACTTCCAAAGGATGTAAAACAGAGCCCTTTGACGGAGAAATTGAGTTGCTAACTTATAAAAAGTACTATAATTTTGTAAATACTTTAGTACTCAAGGTGGGAATCGAACCCACACTCCCGAAAGAACTGGATTTTGAATCCAGCGCGTCTACCAATTCCGCCACTTGAGCATTCTTATAAAGTGATTGCAAATTTATGAAATAAAATATTTTTAATCACACAATCTCTCATAAATTATTTTACTTTTGTGCCTACAACGCAAAACCTAACAAAAAAATGCCAACAAATCTAATTGAACCTAAGTTCTTTACATGCAGACAGAGTGCTGAACTTGCCACAAAAATCGTTAATGAATACGGTATTAAACTCGGAACAGTAAACGTTGCTCAATATAGCGACGGCGAATTTCAACCTGCACTTGAAGAATCAGTGAGAGGACGGCGAATTTTTATCATAGGCTCTACCTTTCCTAATGCTGATAACTTAATGGAATTGCTTATGATTATTGACGCTGCAAAAAGAGCATCTGCAAGACATATCACTGCAGTTATTCCTTATTTTGGATGGGCGAGACAAGATAGAAAAGACAAACCTAGAGTTCCTATTACTGCAAAATTAGTTGCTAAAATGCTTGAATCAGCAGGAGCAACTCGTATTATTACAATGGATTTTCATGCCGATCAAATACAAGGGTTTTTTGAAAGACCAGTTGATCATCTTTTTGCATCAACCATTTTTATGCCATACATAAAAAACTTAAATCTTCCCAATTTAATGATCGCATCTCCAGATATGGGAGGCTCTAAACGCGCATATGCCTATTCTAAACATCTAAAATGCGATGTTGTAATATGTTATAAACAGCGTTTAAAAGCAAATGTTGTTTCGCATATGGAACTCATAGGCGATGTAACAGGAAAAGACATAATCTTAGTTGATGATATGGTTGATACTGCAGGAACACTCGTAAAAGCTGCCGAATTAATGATAGAAAAAGGCGCCACAAGTGTGCGTGCAATAACAACGCACGGCATACTTTCTGGTAACGCTATTGAACGTATTGAAAACTCAAAATTAACCGAATTAATTATTTCTGATACAATTCCTTTAAAAAGAGCATCATCTAAAATAAAAGTTGTAACTTGCGCTCCTTTATTTGCCGATGTAATGAAGAGCGTACAAACAAACTCTTCTATTAGCAGTAAATTTATAATGTAATAATAAAACAATAAAAAATGAAATCGATTACAATCAAAGGATCCAAAAGAGAAAGCGTAGGAAAGGTAGCAACCAAAGCCTTACGTAATGCTGGAAAGGTGCCTTGCGTTATATACGGAGGAGAAAACGTCTTACACTTTTCAGCAGATGAATTAGCGTTCAAAAAATTAGTGTACACACCAAATGTATATACTGCAATGATTGAACTTGAAAGTGGTGAAAAAATCGCCGCTATTATGCAAGACATTCAATTTCACCCAGTTTCTGACAAAATTATTCATGTTGACTTTTATCAATTATTTGATGATAAAAGAATCACAATGACTATACCTGTAAAATTATCAGGTGCTTCTAAAGGTGTTTTAAATGGAGGTCGTCTTTTATTTACTAACCGTAAATTAAGAGTTCGTGCACTTCCAAAAGATTTTCCTGACTTTATCAATGTAGATATCACTCCTTTAAAAATTGGTGATAACGTATCTATATCTGACATTAAAGATGAAAAATTAGAATTCTTACATCCAGAAAACATGGCTGTAGTTAGAGTTGCAATGGCGCGTGCTGCTGCTGTTTCGGCTATTGATGATGAAGATGAAGATGAAGAAACTGCTGAAGGTGCAGAAACTCCTGCTGCAGAATAAATTCTTAAGAAAGATATAATTTAGTAAAGCGTTCATTTTATATGAACGCTTTTTTTATTTTTAATACTTTTGCACAATGAATTACTGTGCATTTTTTAAAAATCTATTCAAAAAAGAAACTAAAGAAAATCATATGAAAAAATTTTTGATTGTTGGTTTAGGTAATATTGGCGATAAATATAAAAACACACGTCATAATATTGGTTTTCAAATTTTAAATGAATTGGCAACTGAACACAATGCAACTTTTGAAACTGATAAACTAGGTGATATTGCTAAATTTCGTTTTAAAGGACGAACATTTATCCTCTTAAAACCATCTACGTATATGAACTTAAGCGGAAAAGCCGTAAAATATTGGATGACTAAAGAAAAAATAGGTATTGATAATCTATTAGTGGTAACCGATGATTTGAATATCGACTTTGGAACTATCAGATTAAAAGCAAAAGGTAGTGATGGTGGTCACAATGGACTTAAAGACATACAAGACAAGTTAAACACTACAAAATACCCAAGATTTCGATTTGGTGTAGGCTCAAATTACGCCAAAGGACGGCAAGTTGATTATGTGTTAGGCGAATGGAATAAAGATGAAACAAGCCAATTAATAGAACGCTTGCCTCTTGCTGCAAAAGTAATCACTTCTTTTGGCGCTTCGGGATTGAGCAATACTATGAATGCTTTTAACGGCAAGTAATTATTCGTTCTTATTTACCGAAATTTTATACGTTTTATGACAAGCAACACAATTATTCAAAAGTTGATTTAATTGATTTTGTGTGGTTGTTTTGTCAAAATTTGTTGGTGTCGTATTGGCAAGGATATCAAACAAATCATGTGTTGAAAAACCAAGCTCTTTAAATCCTGAAGGTAATGTTTTCATCAATCCTTTTGGAGCGTGTGCTATAACTGATCCTCCTGATTTTTTTCCTGCTTCACTAATCAAATTAGCATCGTTTTCTAAAATTCCTTGGTTTATTTTTTGAACGCTTTCTAAAAATCCTCGCATTTCTGCAAGTACAAATTCTTTATTTCCTTCTGTCATTTCTATTGCCGTTCTTCCATCTTTTTCTTGGTATGTAGTTCCCTTAATAACAAACATATAAATAAGTGCAATATTTAGTAAAACAGAAATAATTAATACTATTTTAAATCAATCCCGTCCTAAACGTTTAAAAAAAAGTTTAAAAAAAGAGAAAGAATTTAAGTATCTCAAATTATCTTTGAGTTGTAAAAACATAAAACCTTTCTCTTATGTCAAAG
>CAMZLV010000046.1 GCA_947311835.1 uncultured Lutibacter sp.
AGAAGTTTAAAGTGTGATTTGTTTTTTTTGGATGAGATTTTTTTTTGTAAAATATCTATGCGCTAATAAAACAATGTGAAACCCTTTTATACTAATTGTGATTTTAGATTAAGTCACTTATCAAAGAAGGCGGACGACCAATAACGGCTTTTTTGTTTTTTACAACTATAGGACGTTCAATTAACTTAGGATTTTGAGCCATTGCTTCGATTATTTGCGAATCAGATAGTGATTTTCCTTTAAAATTATCTTTCCAAATTTGTTCTCCTTTTCTAACTAATGCAATAGGAGAGATGTTTAGAAATTCAATCAACTCAGTCAATTCACTTGTAGTTAAAGGATTATCAAGATATTTGATTACTTCAAATTCTTGATTTGAATTGTTTAGTATTTCTAAACCTTGTCGGCTTTTGCTACATCTTGGATTGTGGTATATTTTTAGCATTAGAAATTTGGTTTTCTTTCTTTTTTATTAAAATCTATTTTTCGTTTCTTTTTACTTTGGTTTAATCTATAAGTAAAAGAGAATACAATATCAGGATATTTATTTTTGACTAAACTACTAGAAAAATAATTAGCGTCATATCTATCTCGTTCAGTTTGATTGGAATTAAATACATCATTAATATTTAAACTTAAGGTAGCATTTTTCTTAAATACATCTTTGCTCATTGATAGACTTACAAACGTATATTCTTTACGTGTAGAAACTGCAGCATCCGATTTTAAGTAATGAAAAACATTAGCTTGAATATTTATTTTATTTTGTAGTTTTAATTGAGTAGATAAGTTAAAATCACCACTAAAATTTACACTATTATAATCAATGGCTATTGGCTGATTTAATGTGTCAATAGTTTTGAAAACACCATGTCGATCAAAATTATTGAGATTGGCGCTAAATGTTAGATTAAGAGTATTAGATGCTTTAAATATAGCTGTAAAATTTGCAGTATATAGATTTAAAAACCCAACATTTTGAGGGGTTGTTAACAATTTATTTATTCCATTTACCTGTTCGCCTGTTTGGTAAGTAACATCTTGCCAGTAGTTGTCTAATTTATGTATGCTTAATGTTTGTGATAACGTTATTTTAGAGCCGTAATAAAGGTATGTTAAAGAATAAGTATCTGTCTGCATTGGATCTAGAGATTCATTTCCTATATAAGAAGAAGTCTCACTAAATTTTTCTTCAAAAGGTTGAATTCTAACATAGTCTGGACGAGTAATATTTTTTTGATAATTCAAAACAATAATTTTAGAATCACTTATTGCATATTGGCTATAAACTGTTGGAAAAATATTGTTAAAACTTCTTTCTTGAGATCTGTTAAGGTCTAAATAATTGATTGATGTCTTAGAAAACTCTCCACGTAAACCTGTTCCAATATAAAATTTATCAGTTTCATATTCATAATCTATATAAGCAGCATTGATATCGCGCGAAAAATCAATATTTCTATTTATTATACTATTTCTAAAAGGAATTTTATCATAGTTATCATTATAGCCTAAAGTTAAAGTTGTTGTTTTTGTTATAGGAGTTTTATATTTTATATCAAACTCAGTGTTAAATAGTTTGTTGATTTGATTAAAATTGGCATCAGTAAAATTAAGATTACTATTTGTTACAACATCATTATAATACTCCTGATCATTAGAGTATTTAATGTAGGAAGTTAGTGTGCGTCCTTCTTTATTAAAGTTGTGTGTAATATCTAGTCCTAATTCATAAATTTCATCATCAAAATTACCGTTTAGCAATCTTTTGTTTGAGTCTGTTTCGATATAATTAGCGTTTAGAAAATATGAATCAGTTACGGTTTTTCTTTTGTGTTTAATTTTGGTATAGTTTACTGTTGTTGTTAAAGTGGTTTTGTCAGACAGATAAAAATCAGCACCAATCGTACTAAGTATTGAACTCTCTTTACTGTCAAACTCCCTTGTTTCGTTTAGAAAGGAAGAAGTTACGCCTCCTGTAAAATATTCGTTATTTGCTTTTGAAGTTATAATTTTATTTTTATGCGCATACGAAGTATTAGTATAAAAATTAACTTTTTTTGATTTATGATTAAGTGATATCAATCCACCATAAATATCTTTAAATCCTACAGAACTAGTAATTGATGCGTTTAAGCCTTGATCTTTACCTTTTTTGATAATTAAATTGAGTATGGATTTATATTCTGAGTTATATTGAGCTCCCGGATTTGCTATTATTTCAATATTTTCAATACTTCCAGCAGGAAAAGATTTTAAAACATCCTCTTTTGTTAAAGAAGATATTTTACCATTAATCATTATGGTTGCTTTTTGACCTCTTATAGTTGCTGTTCCGTTATTATAAGAAACAGAAGGTATATTATTTATTACATCTGTAATCGTTCCTCCATCTGATGCAATGTCTTTACTGACATTGTACACCATCTTTTTTGGTTTAATGATAATTGTTTTTTTCTCAGCAGTGATGTTAATATCTTCAAGTAACTCCGTATCCAAAATCAATTCTATTTCGCCAAAATTCACTTTTTTTGTGATATTTTGTGATTTTAGAATGACATCTTTATAACCTAAATAAGCAATAGTTACGGTATAATTACCTTTGGGAACTTTAAAATCAAAATTTCCTTTTTCATTGGTAATACCTCCAACAACATTATCACTTTCTTTTGGGTTGAAAGTTACAGAAGCAAATTCTAAGGCTTCTTTAGTTGAAGAATCAACAATTTTTCCCTTCACAGTACACTCTTGAGATTGCATAAATATAACACAGAAAAGTATTGTATAGATTGATAGTAGGGTTTTTTTCATAAGAAGGATAAGTATTTACAAATGATTAATTTACAAATACAAATTTAATAAAAAATACCGTTTATGCAATCAAATCTGTATTTTGTTTTTCTATTACTACCGTTTATTACTTTGATTTTTTGTAAATTGCTAAAAATCAATAGTTTGTATTGTGATAATTTATCAACTATTAAAAACTTTAGTAAGCAATTGATTTTTAGTTCCTTTACTAAGAAGGATGCTTACGCTAATTAAAGTTCATTATTTTCTTCTTTTTGACCATTAAGCATTAAAAATGCTTTTAAAAACGCGTCAATATCACCGTTCATAACAGCATCTACATTACCAGTTTCATGAGCAGTTCTAACGTCTTTAACCAATTTGTATGGATGCATCACATAGTTCCGAATTTGACTTCCCCATTCTATCTTCATTTTTCCTGCTTCTATTTCTCCTCGTGCTTCTTGCTGTTTTTTTAATTCTATTTCATAGAGTTGAGATTTTAGCATTTGCATGGCTCTGTCTCTATTTTCGTGCTGTGAGCGTGTTTCAGAACACGAAATTTGAATTCCAGTTGGTTTATGAGTTAGTTGTACTTTGGTTTCAACTTTATTTACATTTTGTCCTCCAGCACCACTTGAGCGCGAGGTAATTATTTCTACATCAGCAGGATTTATTTGAATATCAATACTATCATCAACTAAAGGATAAACATATACAGATGCAAAACTAGTGTGTCGTTTTGCATTGCTATCAAATGGAGAAATACGCACCAATCGATGTACACCATTTTCTCCTTTTAAATAGCCAAATGCAAATTCACCGTCAATTTCGATGGTTACGGTTTTAATTCCTGCAACATCTCCTTCTTGGTAGTTTAATTCTTTTATTTTAAAACCTTGTTTTTCTGACCACATCATATACATGCGAAGTAACATTTGCGCCCAATCGCAACTTTCTGTTCCGCCAGCACCTGCAGTAATTTGAAGTACAGCACTTAAATTATCACCTTCTTCTGAAAGCATATTTCTAAACTCTATATCTTCTAAAAGCGTAATGGTTTTGTCATACCGTTCCATTACTTCTTTTTCAGAAGCCATTTCTTCTTTGAAAAAATCAAAAAGAACTTCTAAATCGTCATAATAAGTAATAACTGTATTGTATTCATCAACCCATTTTTTCTTTCCACGCAATATTTTCATAAAAGCTTCTGCTTCTTTTGAGTTATTCCAAAAGTCAGGATTAGCAATATGTTCTTCGTCATTTGAAATTTCAATTAATTTCTTGTCTATGTCTAAATAGGTTTTTAACTTGCCAATGCGTTTAAGAATATCTTTTAAATGGTCGTTTGTAATCATAATACAAAAGTAAGATTTAACTATAGAATATGGAAATAAATTTAATTAGTGATACTGTAACAAAACCAACTCCTGAAATGTTGGAGTTTATGATGAATGCCAAAGTTGGTGATGATGTGTTTAAACAAGATCCAACGGTTAATATGTTAGAAGATAAATTGGCAAAGATGTTTGGCATGGAAGTAGCTTTGTTTTTTCCTTCAGGTACAATGGCTAATCAAACTGCTATTAAAATTCATACGCAGCCAAGCGAACAATTAATTTGTGATAAATGGGCACATGTTTATAATTTTGAAGGAGGAGGCGCATCATTTAATTCTGGAGTTTCTTGTGCGCTGATTGATGGTGATAGAGGAATGTTTACGGCAAAACAAGTTGAAGAAAAAATCAGTGATAAAAATAATTATCATCTTGCAACTACAACACTTGTAACTATTGAAAACACTACTAATAAAGGAGGAGGAGCATGTTGGGATATCGAAGAAATAAAACGCATAAAATCAGTTTGCGATACACATAGTTTAGCCTTTCATTTAGATGGAGCACGTTTGTTTAATGCTTTGATTGCTAAAGGTGAAAAACCTGAACAATATGGCGTTTTATTCGATACAATTTCTATTTGTTTGTCAAAAGGTTTGGGTGCTCCAATTGGATCAATTTTGTTGGGTACAAAGAAACATATTCAAAAAGCAATGCGCATTCGAAAATTATTTGGAGGTGCTATGCGACAAGTTGGCTATTTAGCAGCAGCAGGAATGTATGCTTTAGACAATCATATAGAACGTTTAGCAGAAGATCATAAAAGAGCAAAATTATTAGGAAAGGCATTGGATAAATCACCATTAATAAAGTGCGTTGAACCTGTTGAAACCAATATTGTAATATTTTATGTAGCAGATGGAGTA